>NZ_JBFSSD010000002.1:0-117846 GCF_041466145.1 Vibrio sp. 10N.239.312.D08
TGCCTTGGAACTTCAAACACTGACAAGTCGCCCCGTGGGTTCATGGGGCGGATACAATCGCTTCGATGAGCTTTTTGACTGGAGTATGGTCTGACTCTATCCTATTGTCCATACTATCTAAATATGCTGACTACCTAGAGTGAAGAAAGAAAATGTGTCGGGCCTTTTCCTAACCATTAGTTTATGTATTGTAAAAATAGATTGCCGATGTAGTTCACTCATCGAAGTGAACACACAATGGGGCATAAATGAGCTATAGCTTCCCCTAAATTAACAATTCAGAGATAACTAAACGTATGGAAAGTCGCTTAACTTAGCATCCAGTATTGACGGTGCAGATCAGTTTAAAACTAGCTCATTTATCACCAGTAAGCATATCGAAAAAGGTCTGTCTCGATTCTGGCGTGTTGTCTCTATGAGTTTCGTATTTTACATGCGCGTTTGCATCAACTGCTTTTGATAGCTTGATGCTCCATAGTGCTTTCATTTGATTTGGTACAATTGAATATCGGACATCGATAATACGCAGCTCGTCTGTTGGGTCCTGAGCGATATAACCATTTGAAAACCAGCGGAAACGTTCTATGTCTTTGGCTTGTTGAGAGTCCGGGTCAAGCCAAGGTAAATCCCTGCTAACATTCAGCTTCGCAATCGACTCTCCGGGATACGTGCTTACCGATGTGCCAACCCGCACTGCGTCTACATGGTAATGAGCCTCTGTTTCGTACACCACTTTCCAAACCAAGATATTCGCAAAGCTTGGTTTTGCCTCTAATCGAATCGGTGTGTGTTGCCTTTCTTGCGCTAATTGCCACCCAATCGCCTCTGCCCTGTCTCGCTGAATCATCCCTAATGTTGGATAAATTAGCGCCCAAGTAAACGCAACACGCGCTAGCCAAGGCGCTCGTTTTAACGTCGCAAACACAAGCAACACTAGAATGGGAAGCGTATAAACAGGATCGATGATTGATATGGTATTCCAAGAAAAACGCGCGTTGGTGAAAGGCCAAAGTAACTGCGTGCCATAGGTGGTACAAGCGTCTAACAGTGCATGAGTACCATAGCCCAGAGCACAAAACAGCCAACTTTGTTTGAAAGAAAGCCCACGTTTTTTTGCAATCAGGTGATGCAGAACCAAAGCGCAGATCAAACTGCCAATGGGAATAAAGAAGAGTGAATGGGTAAATTGTCGATGAAATTCCAAAGCCAACAAAGGGTCACTTTGAGACTTAATCAGTGCATCCAAATCTGGTGCTAACCCGGAGAGCAGCCCTACTAATACCCCAGCAACAACCAAATGTTGTTTTTTGCTGGCAGATTGTGACAAAGAAACGCCTAACACGCCCTGCGTTAAAGGATCCATAAATCACTCATTGATAGCATTCCGTTGAATCAAACAAAATACATTTAGCTATAGCGGTGAACTGTTCATAACTAAACGGTTTTATCAATATACTCATGTACATAGTTGTATAAGCATAGACCGATAAACAAAAAAAGAGCAGTTATGAAACTGCCCTTTTCTAATTATTGGTGGTTGATCAATTTATTCGTTTTTGTTCTGTATATTCACACTTGAACGATCTTTTATTAACGAGCAACCATGCTTGCTGCGATAACCACCAGCAGTACTGAGAAGATTTTCTTAATCGTTGGAACCGGTAAATGGTTGGTGGCTTTTGCGCCTAACGGAGCCGTAAACCAAGACGTGCACACAATACCCAACAGCGCAGGCAGATAAACAAAGCCAGCAAAGCCATCTGATAGAGCAAAGTGGCTGCTGCCTGAAGTGATGTAACCTATCGAGCCAAACAACGCGATCACAATGCCACAAGCCGAGGCACAACCGATGGCCTTTTTCATACCGACAGAGAAGAACGTTAATAGCGGAACCAGCAATGCTCCGCCACCAATACCTATCATGGCAGATAAGCCACCCGTAATGGTTGTCAGCACAGTGAGCACGCCTTTGTTCGGCAGTTTTCGTTCCTTAGGCGCATCATTTTTGCTGCTTAAGAACATCTTGATCGCAATCAGAACCACACTCACAGCAAACACAATACGAACGACTTTTTCCGGTAACAACGCCGCCATAAAACCACTAACCAATGCACCCAGAGCAACACCGAGCATGATCCAAGGCGCCAGATCCCAAGGCACGTTGCCATTCTTGTGGTGAGCGAGTGCAGAAGATGTGGAAGTGAACAGTATCGATGCCAACGAGGTAGCAATCGCAGCGACAACAACTTGGTCGGAAGGTAGAACTTCTAAATACAGTAAAATGCTGCTTAACACAGGAACAATGATCAGCCCTCCGCCAATACCTAACAAACCGGCTAGAAACCCAACACCACAGCCCAGTAACGCACAGTAGAAAATCAACAACAGCAATTCACTCATTTCATCCATCTCTTAATTAAATTAATCGTCTTAAATAACACACTATTAATGCGGTTATATTTCCATCAAGCTAATTAATATAACTGACACCGACTAAAATATTCAAACAGAATAGATCATGAATATTCCTCATGTTGAATGTGAAGTAATACCATTGTTAATGGTCAACCTATCAACGTATAAAAACCTTAAGCGATTAACTTTATACGACATTAATTCTACTAAGCATTAATTTCAGACAGCATAGCCTTCGATTCTTAATCCGGTCACAAGCAAGAAATAAAAGCCGTTTTAATACTAAAGACCGAGAGAATCAGAAAAAAAATTGGGATACCAAATAAGCATGAATAAAGAATTTAATTTTACGATTAAGAGCATTAGCCTCGACGAAAACTACCAGCCTGCAGACAGCACGCGTATCACTACCAACTTTGCTAACCTGGCTCGCGGTGACAGCCGTCAAGCGAACTTACGCAATGCACTACAAATGATCGATAACAGTTTCAACGCGTTAGCGCACTGGGATAACCCTAAGGGCGACCGCTACTCTGTTGAGCTTGAAATCATTTCTGTTGATATGGATATTGAAAGCAACGGCGAAGCATTCCCTTCAATTGAAGTGCTGAAAACCAATATTGTAGACCGTAAAACTAACGAGCGTATTGAAGGCATTATCGGAAATAACTTCTCTTCTTATGTTCGAGATTATGACTTTAGCGTACGTCTATTGGATCATAATAAAGGCCAAGATAAATTCAGCATTCCAGAAGATTTTGGTGACTTACACGGTAAGCTTTTTAAATATTTCGTTAACTCTGACGCTTACAAAAAGAACTTTAATAAACGACCTGTTATTTGCTTAAGCGTGTCAGATAATAAAACCTATTACCGCACTGAAAACCAACACCCAGTATTAGGTTTTGAATACCAACCGAATGAGTCTTCTTTAACTGAACAATATTTCAAAAAGATGGGCTTACAGGTTCGTTATTTCATGCCGCCTAACAGTGTTGCACCTTTGGCCTTCTATTTCTTTGGTGATCTGCTGAACGATTACTCTAACCTAGAGCTTATCAGCACCATCAGTACCATGGGTACGTTCCAGAAAATCTACCGACCTGAGATTTACAACGCGAACGCGGTTGCGGGTAACTGTTACCAACCAAACTTGAAAAACTTGGATCACTCGCTGACTCAAATCGTGTACGACCGTGAAGAACGAAGCCAGCTAGCTGTTGAACAAGGTAAATTCGCAGAAGAGAAGTTCATTAAGCCATACCAATCAGTTCTAGAGAACTGGTCGGCAAATTACGCACTTTAATCGTCTATTGCGCTCTCAAACCACCCAAGGATAGGCAATATTATTATGAAAACACTATTACCGACTTCAACAGCGGGCAGCTTGCCGAAACCGTCTTGGCTTGCACAACCAGAGACGCTTTGGTCGCCATGGAAACTTCAAGGCGATGAACTCACAGACGGCAAACAAGATGCGCTGCGTGTCTCTCTGCACGAGCAACAGCAAGCAGGCATTGATATTGTGAGTGACGGCGAACAAACACGTCAACACTTTGTAACGACCTTCATTGAACACCTGAATGGCGTTGATTTTGAAAAGCGTGAAACCGTTAAAATCCGCGACCGCTACGATGCGAGTGTACCGACGGTTGTAGGCCCAGTTTCTCGTCAGAAATCCGTGTTTGTTGAAGATGCGAAATTCTTACGTCAGCAAACCGACCAACCGATCAAATGGGCTCTGCCGGGGCCTATGACCATGATTGATACACTTTACGATGCACATTACCAAAGCCGTGAAAAACTGGCGTGGGAATTTGCCAAGATCCTCAACGAAGAAGCGAAAGAGTTAGAAGCTGCAGGCGTTGATATTATTCAGTTCGATGAACCTGCGTTTAACGTGTTTTTTGATGAAGTGAATGATTGGGGCATTGCTTGTTTGGAAAGAGCCATTGAAGGGCTTCAATGCGAAACCGCAGTACATATTTGCTATGGCTACGGCATCAAAGCGAATACGGATTGGAAAAAGACATTAGGCACCGAGTGGCGCCAATACGAAGAAGTCTTCCCTAAGCTGCAGCAATCGAATATCGACATTATCTCTTTAGAGCGTCACAACTCTCATGTACCTCTTGAGCTGCTTGAGCTCGTACGAGGCAAGAAAGTAATGGTCGGTGCGATTGATGTTGCAACCGATTCGATTGAAACACCGGAAGAAGTGGCTAGCACTCTACGTGAAACACTTAAGTACGTTGATGCCGACAAGCTCTACCCTTGCACCAACTGCGGCATGGCTCCCCTACCTCGCGAGATAGCCTCAGCGAAGCTTAATGCGCTAAGTGCTGGCGCAGAGATCGTTCGTAAAGAGCTTTCAGCGTAACGCTTTCCTAAAGAACAAAAACTATGCCTTTAAGCCTAAGTATCATATTGATGCTTAGGCTTTTTGTTATGTGAGTTAATGAGCTTTACGCGCTGCTTACCAGGTTTAATCTAGGTCTTGAGCATATAAAGAGATCGCTCGTTGGTACTCTTTAATCGCATCGCTATTCGTCGTGGAAACTAAAAGCTCAAGTAACAGCGATGTCGCTTCTTTATGGCGACCTAGTTCGACACGCTAACATACGGCTCCATTCTTCTTTGCTCATTGCGCCTTTAGAAAGGTAAATATTGTGTTTCTGCATTGCACCTTTCGTGTATGAAAGCTTGATGAATGAGCCAATTTCAAACGGAAGAAAGCTACGCTGTAAAGTCACATCACAAGCAACGCCATTTAAACGTACATGACCGTTCGTGATTTCAAACGAGCTATCGCGAAGCTTCCACCACAACATTAGAATTTTTATTAATGGAGGAACACAAATTATCAGCCCTATGGTTAGCAGCGATGAACGATCACCGTCTGATATCCAATAGACAAGACCTAGTGCAATAACAATAAACAGCAACTCTGAAAATAAGTATTTAACAAAATTTAGTTGGATACGGTTATCCATGACACTCTCTCAATGATGACCCTAAAGGCAGCTCCATTTCAACGAGCCCTTTCACTTCAGACAACTGAGTAAAACCTTTTGATTGATAAAGCTTAATGGCGGGGTTCTCACTGAACACGCGCAACACTAACTGAGCCGATGCTTGATTGTTTGCATGTTCAATAGCCAAATCGAGACACTTAGAGCCAAAACCTTGACCTTGACAGTCAGCTAATATCTGCAAGTCCCTAAGAAACGTTGTACCACTAGCGTAACTGAAGCGAACAACACCAATACGGCGATCCCCCACATAAATTTCATAGTTATCCAGCTCATCCCAGCTGCGTAAAAACTGGCTATGACCCCAAGCGATTCCACGAGCTTGATAGTAACTCGCCATATTCGTTTTGGTGATCGATTCAGCGAACTTAGGCTCTGAACCTTTGACCAACCTTACTTCCATATTGTGTCCTTTGTTTTCAAATCACATCTGAATACGGCATAGCAAAATGCCGTATATGTTGAATCATTTTTAGGTACATACTGGTTTCACTTCCTTCCATTGTGTATCCCATTCTTCGCCTAACAAATTAGAAAGTTTTTCACAGTCGTATAGATAGCGAAGACTATCTTTACAGTACGCAGTAAGTATTTCAGTTAACTGACCAGACGCTTTTTCGTTGTCTTTGAGTTTTCCGTACATCATCAAACCAGTCCTAAAGGTGTCTTGATCGAGGTCAGACGCTTGCTTCGATAACATCCCAAAGGAAATAGCGTTAATAGACAGGGCTAATGCAATCGCATCGCCTTCATCTCCCTCTAATTCACAAGCACTATAACGAGCTAACAAGTTCGATGTTTTAATTAATGGGGCAAGGTCTTTTGTATTTGCATATTTATAGGTTTCAAAACCTTGCCGCACCGCAGCTTTATGACTGTCTTCAATGCTCACAACATAGTCTGTCAAAACATGTAAGCTCGCATATGCACCTAGCCCGAAAGCCACAATGAACACGGCGATTAATCTGATCACTTATCTCTCCTAAAAGAACCTTGTGCTGGTTAATTTTAAACGGCGTCTTGTAGTAACAACCCTACTTGCCATCGACCTTTTCTAGAAACCAACTTCCTTGGCACGGCCCATTGGTTAAGTGCCATCGGCCGTCAAATCTACTGCCACTGCCACGTGCGGAAAAACGATAATCCCATTGGCGATGTTTAGCATATAAACGTAAGTCGCCGTTTTCCGTCACCCAACCCTCTAACGGTGTTCCATTGTAGGTAAGCCTTAGAGTAGCCTTACCCTCACGAATAGTTCCGGTGATGGTTGTGCGTTCACACATATTATTGCCAGTGGTGTTAATACGGCGGCCTAGCCACTCACCGTCGAAATCGATAGAAGGAACAAATTGGGGACTATCAGGAAGTTTAGGAAACGACTCGGAATTACTGGACCCGAACCACTGAAGCTCACGACCAACAAGGAAGAAGACAACAAAGCCGATTGATATCGCTATCACAAATCCCTTTTTCATTAGCCTCTTCCTAATCCGCTGACCTTAAGAAAAGAACCCTAACATAATGAAAAGTAATAACTTACCATCAGTTTAATTAACTTTGATATATTCCACAAATTGCATTCAAATGTTGAATATAGAGAAAGCGGCATCGTACAAAATACCGCGCATTGAGAATCAATTATGAGCAGTGCCGGAAGCTCTGCACAGAAAAACCCTAACCTTCCAAGGCATTGCGCCAATACTGAACGGTTTTCTCCGACACCGAGCCAGTCTCGGTCGCCGCTGATACTAAAAAGTCACATAACCGAGCCGCAACCTCTTCATTACCCAACAAGTACAAACTGCGAATGGCTCGCGTTAACCTTAGCTGGTTATGGTCATGATTCTTTAACCATACGTGATTAGCCGGGCTAAGTGGTAACGATGAAGATATTTCACTCCCGTTTCGCTGCATACCCCAAAACTCAAGCATCAGGTCAAGCACTTGTAGATGAGCTGTGCGGAGCGCTTCTGAATTAGCAAAAAGCACCTTATCTTCTTGAGTAACCAACGGGGCATGTTGATTAAACTTAGTCCCCTCATCTATTGGGAAGAACACTTGAATGTACTTATGGTCATGCTCCAACCAAAAATGATTGTAAGCCAATAACTGTTCTATATTTCGACCAAATTTATCCGGCGCTTCACCAGATATAAAGCGAGCAATCTCACTCATTTTAAAATCCTACTGACTATAAACCCCCACTTGTGGGCGAATGCATTATTACGCAGTAAGCCGTCAAAAGCCTAGTCCTTTACGTTGTAAGTACCGATTTGGCTTAGAACTCCACGTCCCACGCGTTAGGAATCACTTTTGAATAATTTCGACTTACTTTTCTAACAAACGACACGGGAACTCTGCGACACATTTTAGCTCTGCTGTATGTTCAGGGAATCGTTCCTGAAGAAAACACAATGCATCCGTTGGCGTTGGCGTTGGCGTAGCGTATGAGTTTTAGACTAAAGCCAGCAACCAGTGTGTTAATAACTGAGTACCAAAACCTGAACGACTAAAAGAGGTAGGTAAAATAAGCAGCGAAAGATTACATCTTTCAAAGAAAAACCCTTCAGAAAGCGTCCTTCGGTGCATAGAATTTTAAGCGACTTACACTAGTGAATAATGTAAGTCGCTAACATAAGAGGCTAACGCAAGCGTCTGAACACAACCTGCTGGTCGAGCTCATTCTGATAGTCCGTGTAATCAAGCCCTTGATCAAATATGTACTCAGTGACAAGAGTACGAATGCACTCAACCAATGTGCTTGCTTGCCAAGGCTTTTCAAAGTAACGGTCGATGCCTGCTGCATTAATCGCATTGATGGTATCAGTATGAGTGGCCTGCCCCGTAAGAAGAATTTTCTTGGTATTCGGAAAGCGACTGTCATGGAACACTTCAGTGAGTAACTCCACACCCGTTTTCCCTGGCATCACATGATCAGACACGATGACGGTAATGTGTTCGCCTTCTGCGTCAAGTTCATCAATGAGATCAAGCACTTCTTGCGCTGATTCACAATCTTCAATATTCAGCCAACTCGCCAGCGGCTCTAAATCTTGTATCACTGCGCTCAGTACTTCTCTCTGGTCATCGACACAGATTAAATTAAGCTTCTCCATGTTCACCCTCTATTGGTAACTTGATTCTAAATACCGTTTTAGAAGCATCACTTTTCACAATAATACTTCCGCCATAACCTGCCACAATCCGCTTAACTACTGATAAACCCAAGCCCAATCCAAACGATAAACCACCTTTTTTAGTGGTGAAGTTGGGCTGAAATACCTTTCTACGAGTCGCCTCGTCTATCTCAGGGCCGTTATTCGCGATCGTAACTAATATCCTTTTCTTACTTAATCTGGTTTGAATCTCTATTGCGGCATCGTCTGAATTCGACATTGCATCACAAGCATTCTTTACAATGTTGACCCAAATCTGAACGAGCTCTGTTTTCGAGCCTTTAAAAGACGGTAAATCCGCAGGGCTCAATCGCACAGACACTCTACGTAACTCACTTTGTAGCAACGATAAGGCATGGTTAATGGAGTCGTTAATATCAACCGCTTCTTCGGTGTCGATATCAACTCTGCCAAGTTGTTTAACCGATTTTACGATGCCGACGGTGTGTCTAGATGCCAAACGCAAATCATGTAAATCACAGCCCATCTGCCAAAAACGAATCGCTTCTTCTGGTTTTTTCAGCCAATGCTTTGAAATAACGTCTGTTGCAGATAAAGCATCAATTGGAATCGCCTTTGCAAGAGAGCGAGCAATGTTTTTGTCTAAACCATATTTTCTTTCAAATTGTCGCCCACGTGTTCGTGCTTCTGACGACGACGTTTTCTGACCATGCATTAACCCAAAATCGAAAAATTGACTGGCTTCTGGATGCACTTCTTCAAGCAGATCCATGATGACCGTTTCAAGTCGACCAGATTTACTATTTACGACACCAATAGCGTTGTTAAGCTCATGAGCAATCCCTGCAGCCAATTGACCCAAGGTCGTCATTTGCTCAGCAGTATGTAACTTCTCTAGCGCTTTTTGTTTCGCTATCGCTTCTTGTGTTGCGCGGCGTTGACGACGCGACAACTCATTGACAATTACAGGTGTGAACTGTGCGGTAAGAGGACCAAATTTACGTTCATCTTCTGCAGGCGTGTCTTTATCGATCCACGCTAACTCAACATCGGTTTTAGCAACAACCGTTGAAGATGCTGTCCAATTACCTGAAAAGAAGCTATGAACGCCTATAAAAGCCCCACTACCCGCGCTAAATACTCGCACTTGCGGTGTATTCGCATCAGTATAAAACCCTTCCAGTTCTCCACTAAACACATAATATAAACGAGTGTTTAACGCTGATTGTTCAATAATGGTGTTACCGGCACAGCACGTCACCCGACGTTCTGTTTGGTTAAAATAGCGCTCGATCAGTGCTTCTAGCTTTTGTTGATACACGTATCGTTATCCTATGTGACCAATTGAATGTAGCACCCACACCATAACAAAACTCAGTAGCACACCAACCACACCCAAAATAATACCGATTCTGGCCATTTGATTACTTTGCACATGACCAGTGGCATGAGCCAACGCATTCGGTGGCGTACTGATTGGCAGCGACATACCTAATGAAGCGGCAAAAGTCACAACCAAAATTAACGTTAGCTCACCGCCTAGTGGCGTGAGTGAAGCCATAGACGAACCTAATGCCGCCATAATTGGCATTAACAAGTTAGCCGTTGCGGTATGAGACATAAAGTTTGCCATTACCAAACACAAGAACGCCGCTCCGAACAACACCACATAGGGTGAGTAGCTATCAAACGGAATACTGTGTACCACGAGCTTTGCTAAGCCAGTTTTATCGAGCGCTAAACCAAGCGCAATACCACCTGATACAAGCCACAATACGTCCCAAGAAATTTTCTTCAGGTCTTCTTTATTGATGATCCCTGTGAGTGAGAACACAGCGACAGGAATCAGAGCGACGGTGTAAGAGTTCATGCCATGGCTTGAACCCATTAACCAAAGAATGATGGTCAGCGCAAAAGTGACGTACACCGCAATGGCTTTAGGCGTTTTAAGGAATTTACCTTTGATGCTTAGCTCGATTTTCTTTTGGTCAGCTTTGTACATAAAGCCTATTAAAAACCACGCTAACGCCATCATAATCACAACAAACGGCACACCAAATGCCATCCATTCACCGAACGTAATGAGGTTATCGCCAACTAAATATTTAAGTGCGATAGCGTTCGGAGGGGTACCGATCGGAGTACCAATGCCACCGATGTTAGCGGCAACCGGGATACAAAGCGCAAACGCTACACGACCGGGGTCTTTCGGACCAAACACAGCCAGTACCGGCGTTAAAATAGAGAGCATCATTGCCGTTGTTGCCGTGTTAGACATAAACATCGAAAAGATACCAGTGATCAACATTAAGCCGAGCATCACAAACTTTGGGTCTTGTCCAAATGGCTTCAACAACACGCGAGCTAAGTTTACGTCTAATCGATATTTAGTGGCGGCCATTGCTAAGAAGAAACCACCCAAAAACAGCATGATGATTGGGCTAGCGAATGTCGCCATGATATCGCTGTATTTTAACAGCTCACCAAAATGTTCTTCCCCATGCTCAAACCTTAAAAAGATCAGCCCTTTATCCGACAACATCAATAATTGCAGAACGATAATAACAACAGACGTCGCGTAAATAGGGATAGGCTCGAACACCCAGCACAATGCCGCTAACAAAAAGATCGCAATAACGCGTTGTTGAATAATCGTAAGGCCTTCAAATGGAAACGCTGATAGCGGCATGACGAGGATAATGAAAGGAATTAAAATAGGGATAATGTATTTAATATAGGGGCGCATAGCACAAAAACTCTTCCTGAGATAACAACTACTTAGAAATTAGATTTACAGTTCTAATTTAGATCCGACAACGAATTATCGAACTCTCGCCACTATCTCACTCTCGGCTAGATCAATGATTATGTGATCACGATATCCCCTTTTTCGATTCTGTGCGCTACCTCTACGTTTGTATGCCATTTATTGTTGCAATTAAATTCAGGAGAGTGGTTTCTGCGTTTCTAGTCATAATCCGTTCCGGTTATTCTAGGTACTGTCAGAACAGATCAGTCGCTTAAGTCATGTCCATAAATTGAGGACCGCTTCTGAGTAACCTCTCAAATATATGAGTTAGACTTACTCGGATTGTGCGTGGTTTTGCATTTCCTTTTGCCGTAAGTTTATTTTCAAGCTCGCTTAGTAGAGCATGGAAGAAATAATAAAAAGATACCTATTCTCCCCCGAAAACAGTTCTACACAACACAACTTTCGACCGGCTAATAACATGACTATTGTTACATCTAAAAAACGTCCTACCGTTGGCATTGTGCTGCCTATGCTCAGTGGCTTCTACATGGGCGAGCTAAATGCAACCCTTAGAAGGCTTGCGAAAAACCATAAAGTCAATCTGATCTTCATCCGCTCGGGTGAGCGAAGAGATTTTAAACTTCCTATATATTTTAATCATCTCGATGCCCTTGTGGTCGTTCTCCATGCAGCGACAGTAAAGTTGATCGAAGAAGCTATAAACGCAAACATTCCAGTCATTTCTATTGGAGCAAGCTATGCGCCGCTGCCCGTTGAGCAGTATTATAGTGTGCAAAGCGATGGTGTCACTAAGCTCTATGAATGGTTACAAAGTCAAGGACACGAAGAAATCGGCTTTTGTGGCGATCTCACTGTTAATGATATCAGGTCTCGCTTCAAAGCGTATCAACGTACGGTGATTGATCATAAAGGCTCATTCAACCAACGCCATTTCTTCCGCGTGTCGAATTGTTCTCTATCTGGGGGACGAGAAGCCGCAATAGAATTTATACAGCGTAAATCCAAATGCACTGCGGTTATCTGCGCAACTGACCACAATGCTGTAGGTATGATGGAGCAACTGTCTCACAGCAATATCTCGGTACCTGACGATGTCGCCATCGTAGGCATTGATAATATTTTCGTCGGTCAACAATTCAATCCCAAGTTAACAACAGTAGACCAACAGCTTGAGCTTCTAGCGACGCAAGTATTTCACCGCGTGTTGGAACGTATTTCTGGGAAGCCTTTTAATAATGCCAATAATAGTGTCCCGCAAAAGCTCATCGTTCATCAGTCTTGCGGTAACACAAACCCAGATCTCGAACATAAAGAAGATATCAACTCAACTCGCCAAATCCTCTTAAATGTGCAAGGGCGTTCTCCCGCTGAGATATTCGAAAATTTCTATTCACAAGCACAAGGAGGTTTTGACTCAATTAGAGATGCTCAAAGCCTTTACGGAAACAATCTTGACTGGGCCTGTCTCGCTGAGTGTAATTCGGAGCAATACACTATTAGGAAATGGGTAGAAAAAGGCATGACTCAGCCAACTACCCTACCGCAACAAACAGATATTCAAGACGATATTCGCAATTTCCCATTTTTCGAACGCTATGATCATTTCGTTGCTTCCATTCTTCCTATCAACTCAGGGCAAGAAGATCACTGGAAGCTCGTCGCTGTTGTTGATTCATTGCAAGATCACCAAGATATCGGTACACAATCGGTATTCAACAATTATTTAGATATGCTCGCACTGTTCATCGAGCGCGACGAGCTTATCAATACAAGTAACAATCGTCAGAAGAACTCCCAACAGTTGTTGCAACAGCTCAAAGTAGTATCTAACAGCTCAAACGATGGTATCTGGGATTGGGACTTACTAACCAATACTCTTGTCTGGAACAGTCGGTTAACCAAAATGATTGGCTGTCAAGATACCTTTTCTGATCGTAAGTTAGGATGTGACCATCTGTTCCAATATATACACTCAGAAGACTTAGAACTTCTCGAGTCCGCCATTCATAACCACTTAAACGAAGAAGTACCGTTCAAATGTGAATTCAGGATGAAGACGCAACATCGCGGATATATCTGGGTTCATGCCAATGGCTCAGCGGTTCATAATGCAGAAGGGCAGGCTGTGCGCTTCATTGGCTCAATGACGGATGTAACTCAAGAGCGAGAAGATGCGGAAAAGATTCAACACATGGCGTATTATGATGCGCTTACTGGCATCGCTAATCGCCGGAAAATAATGGAAAGCATCGCGCAACACATTGTGAATCGACCTAACCAAAAACGCGCGGTCATGTTGATGGATCTTAACCGTTTTAAGATTATCAACGACTCTTTTGGTCATCACGTCGGTGATGCACTTCTTTGCCACGTGACCAAACATATTCAGAACGTGCTATCAAGTGAACACCTTGTCGCACGTTTGGGAGGTGACGAATTCTTGTTTTTGTGTAATGTCAGTTCCGAAGCAGACATCAACGCACTCGCCACGCAGATTTTAAATGCCGTTCAAAACCCATTGATCGTTGATGATATTGAGATTATCAGCCAAGGAAGCCTAGGCATCGCTATGTATCCTTATGATGGCGTAAGTGCCGAAGAATTAATTAAGCAGGCCGACATTGCCATGTATCAAGCTAAAAAGCTGGGAGGACAAAGCTATCTCAACTTTCAAAGGTCAATGGCAAAAGAGACGGAAAACATAATCGAAATAGAGCACCAACTCAGTCGTGCCATCGCTCAACAAGAAATAAAGGTGCACTACCAACCTCAATATTGTGGGCAAGATGAAAAGATTACTGCTGTTGAAGCACTAGCAAGATGGGAATCTCCAACATTGGGGGATGTCCCTCCTGACCAGTTTATCGAGGTTGCTGAATCAGCTGGCCTAATCAGCAAGCTTGGTGAATGTATCATTCATCGAGTTTGTAAGGATGTTGAAGGATCTGAATGGCTACAAACCATGAGCCATATTTCCATTAATATCAGTGCAAAACAGCTGATACAGCCTCACTTCGCTCAAGAAATCATTCGAACTATTCGCCAATACCAGCTTCCTTTGACGTTATTCTGTATTGAGATAACCGAGTCAGCAGCAATTGTCGATTACGAGTTATGCATAAACTCACTTAAAGAACTACACGATGTAGGAATTTCTATCTCTCTTGACGATTTTGGCACGGGATTCTCTTCTCTATCTCTACTAAAGCAACTTCCACTAAGTGAAGTAAAGATCGACCGTTCATTTATCTCTGACATAACTCAAGGGCAGACCAACTTAGACTTCGTCAACACTATGATCATGATGGGTAAAAGCTTGGGCTATCGTGTTGTAGCTGAAGGGGTGGAAACTGCTGATCATAACCAACGCCTAAACGGACTGGGGATAGATCTGCTGCAAGGTTATTACTTCAGTAAACCTCGACCATTAAGTGAACTGGAATCAGAAGTGGCTATCAAATTGACTAGAGCTTAACCGTGGCACAACGGCATTATTTAAAAGTAATGCCATTCTTATTCACGCTTTGCGTTAACTTTACTGCCTATTGGCAGGTTAACGGAATAAAAATGAGCGTAAACAGTAGATGACATAAAGGTCGTTTAGAACCACAGATAGACCTCGTTGAGATGCCTTATCTGGACTACGACAAACAGACGTACTACCCCAATCAGACAGTTATCTTCTGGCCTCGCTACCGCTGGGGCGCAGGCGGAAATGCTGTCGCATCGTTTGCACCAGTCACGATTTCACCAACAGAGTAAGTCGTTTCTTATTGAGTTAGGGCTTAATCGCTAGGCCCTAACTCTTCATTATCGAAGGTAAGTAAAACACAAGAGACCTACTCAGAACCTAATTACAGGGAGTAATCAAACACAATGATGTCTTCTAAAAGCGGACGAAACACATCTTTCAGCGCATCATGCTCAGGGTGCGGAAGGTAATTCTGACGGCCTTCTTCATCGGCGAACGTCATTAACACCGAGTGGGTATAACCTTGATTCTTGTTTTCAGGGCTGTCATTTAATCCCCATTCTACTGAAGTGACCCCTTCAACCTTGTTTGGCATCGCTTCAAACAACATCTTTAGTTTTTGAACCTCTGAAGCCTCAGCGTTTTCTTTAAACTTAATCAGTAGAATATGACGAATCATTCCCGTTTCTTTTTGAGTCATTCCTAGTCCTTTCGAGCGTTCGCTTACTGGTTTGTAATGCTTAACCAACACCGAGTCGCGTTCTTAAATTAGAGAACAACAAAATGCCACACGTTACACAACATGCCAAGGCTAGATCGCTAGAGTTTATAAAATACTCCACAACCCAATAACGAAAAATGCTGCACCCGAGGGCCCAGCATTTCTCATGACAATGGTAAGCACATCTTTAACGTTAATCACGACGACCTGTAAGCTGGATCGTTTGGTCTTGATCAACGTTCTTTTGGAATTTTATTCCGCCATTAGCGGCGTCATTTCTTCCTTCAAGCACTGGATCAGATTCAACACGCTCAGCCTTTACTTGATTACCTTCGCTTCTCGTCATATCGAGAGTACTCGCATAAGTACCGTCAGCCGCGAAAGCCGTGTTCATAGACAAAGCCATCAATCCAAGTGCGATTAACTTGTTCATACATCACCTCGTTGTATTTCTAATTCTTTGTTCGTTTGGTATCTGTGTTTTTGTTGGAGTAACTTTAACAATCGAACATGAACCATAGATGTGAGCTATGTGATGAGCTGCCGCCGCTCGCAAAAAGACGCACCTTTGAATCAGTGGTTATTCCAAATGTTGAAGTCTACCCTGAAAAACAAACAAGCGTAGTTCAGCTTTTAACGGGTTAACTACTTAAAGGCTTAACTGCCTAACTCCCCTACCATCCAAAAAAAGAAAAGGCTCCCGAGGGAGCCTTTGATTAGGGTTCTAGTGACTATTCGCTTATGTTTTTATTTTAAAATGCTTCTTCGAGCGTTTGTTCGTTCTTTTTTTCTGTTTGTTTCTCGCTGGTCTCTACCTCTTTCAAGCGCGCAGTGAAGTGTCTTAACACCGGCGGCTCGTAGGTAAAATCGAGCCCTTTCACTTGTCCTGCATTCTCTTTCACTTTTTCGAATGCTTCGATAATGAAATCCATGTGTGTTTGTGTGTAGGTCGCGCGAGGAATAGTAAGGCGCAATAACTCCGCAGGGCATGGGTGTTGTTCACCGGTTGCTGGGTCGCGACCTTGCAGCAATGAGCCAATCTCAACCGCTCTGATACCCGCGACTTTATAGAGTTCGCACGCCAAAGCATGTGCGGGAAACTGACCAGCCGGGATATGAGGCAGCAATTTACCCGCATCGACAAACGCAGCATGACCGCCTGCTTGCTGGCACACGATGCCCATCGCTTCTAAGCCATCAACAAGGTATTGAACCTGGCCAATACGGTACTCTAACCAATCTTGGCGCATGCCGTCATAAAGGCCAACCGCAAGACGCTCCATCGCGCCACCTTCTAAGCCACCATAGGTTGGGAAGCCCTCTTGCACCACACACAAGGTTCGACACTCTGTGTACACATCCATGAAAGCGTCGTCTTTAAAGCACAACAAGCCGCCCATTTGTACCATGGCATCTTTCTTGGCAGACATAGCTAAACCATCCGCGTATTTGTAAGACTCACGCGTGATCTGTTCGATTGTCCAATCCTGATAACCCGCTTCACGTTGTTGAATGAAGTAGGCATTTTCTGCGTAGCGTGCCGAGTCCATGATCACAGGAATATCGTACTTCTGAGCGATTTCATACACGGCTTTTAGATTGGCGATAGACACTGGCTGTCCACCAGCAGAGTTACAAGTAATGGTGCTCACAATGTAGGGAACATTGGCTGCGCCCGCTTCTAAGATCGCTTCTTCCAGCTTCACCACATCGAAGTTGCCTTTGAAATCCGCGTTCACTGAGGTATCGAACGCTTCTTTGGTATAAACGTTCTTCGCCACACAGCAATTCACTTGGGTGTGGCCTTGTGTTGTATCGAAGAAGTAGTTCGACAAGGCGACCATTTTGCTGCGATCGAGCCCTTTCTCCATTTCACGCTTCTTAATAAGAACCGGAATGTAGATCTGCTCTGCACCGCGTCCTTGGTGTGTTGGAATCGTCAACTCGTAACCGAAGATATCCTTAACCGCATTCGACAATGCGTAGTAACTGCGGCTACCACTGTAAGCTTCATCACCCATTAACATCGCGGCTTGCATACGCTGAGTGATAGATCCTGTTCCGCTGTCTGTCAGTAAGTCGATAAACACATCATCACTGTCGAGCAAAAATGGGTTCATGCCCGCGTCGACAATGGCTTGTTCACGATAGGCGCGAGTTGTTCTTTTTACTGGCTCTACAACACGAATACGAAACGGTTCTGGTAGATGTTTGAAGTTTTCCATAATAATACCTTTCAATACATTCCGATCAGGTCGAAATGTATTTTCTTTAGATGTCACGAGTCCTCACTATTAAATTAATAGTTCCGTATAAAGATACACAGAAAATTAACAGTGAAAATAAACAAATTAAATAATGACTTATTAATCAAACCTAAACAGAGGCTAAGATAATTAGCGAGAACGACAAAAAACGAATACCCTACACGGAATAATAAGTGCGACATTCATACGTTCAAAGGTTATCAAAGCTGCTGATAGGTAAACAAAGCTCGCTGCTTTGCTGGCGCGTGACGCCTAGAGGGTACTACTCTGAAGAAAGGTGGAACGAGAGTTGGTGATCTAAGGTATACCAAGCTAACAAGGTTAGCCAAGTTGTTGATTGCCATTTCAGATACATGTTCACAATATATCCCTACGTTGAAATCAAGATGATCCGAAGTTTAAATATAGTGCAATTGTTTTATAAATACAGCTTAAAAAAGTATAAATGTGATCAATATTTAGAATGATGATTAAATACGATAGCGTGTTATATAAAATGTGAATCACAGCTGTTTATATACTATTAAACTAGTTCAGCGAGAACCTTAATAATATCAAATCTCTTTTGAAATCAACACCTCTCTAATAAGGGGCGAAGATAGCTGTTTTCTAAAAAAGCCATCATCTAATAAAGCCAAGATCCAAAACTCACCGATCTAGAAAAGATAAATTCTGATGAGGCTCAAACCTCACCAGAACCGTATTCGCAGTGAATGACTTACTTCTTCTTCACGGCTTGCTTGATGGCCATTTCAGCCAGTTTTGGTGTCGCCGCTTTCAATGCGCTGGGTGCCACCTTCTTACCCACTTTGACTGCTTTATTCAGTTGGCCTTTAACCGACGAGCCTCTTTTCATGGCTTCTAAACGTTGGCGGTTTCTCTGAACGTTATTTGCGTCAGCGATACGCTCTATCAACGTCTGCCTTAAAGTATCTAAACCAAACTGTACCTTTTCTGGCGCAATCGCCAGCGGTAACACGATATCGGTTTGCAGCAATATATGATTGTATTCGAGCGCTTGAGCAATGATCTTCGCTTTGGTCGATGTTGGATTCTCTAAGTCATACGGTGGCTGCCAATCGTCTACAGGCTTTAATCTGTCTACCTGATTCACAACCGACACCACAATCGGTTTCTTGCGTGAGATGTTCTTAGGATCGTCATAGAAAGCATCAAATCTATCTTTCAATTGCTTATCCAAATCACGTGCAGACTGATTGGCTTTAAGCACCCATAGCACCACATCCGCTTGGGTCATCTCTTTCAGCATTAAGGCTTCGGTTTTAGGATTGCCATCAAGCCCCTGAAGATCAACAACGCGAACATCATTGTCGTCGACAAACGCGTTATACACCGTTGAAGTGTCGGTTGATGGCAGCACATCCACTTCTGCAACCAACTCTTGCTTGAGTGCATTGATAAGTGAAGATTTACCCGAACTGGTTTGTCCCACCAGCACGATTCGCACAGGCTCTAGCTCTGGAGCAAAGCGTTGTTCGTCGAGTTCAGAAACATCAGACACTTTAAGTGCCTCATCTTCAATGCTGAAACGTCCGCTGTAGAGGTCAATCGCCACCGCCGCAACTTCATCTAACAAGGCTTGTTTGGCGGCGTATTGCATGTCATCAACCACACCCCTTGTCATCGTTGCTGTCGCTTGTTCTCGTCCTAAATCAGAAATCACCTTGAGTGGATTCAAATACAAGTTTTTAAGGTGGTTACCCCAAATAGCCGCTTTGAAGATCTTCTGTCCTAGCTCACCGTATTTATCGTAGGCTTCGTAGCCCGCTTTGATGTAAGAAACCTTGAGATACTCAATGCCGGGGATATGCTCTCGCACTACCAATTTGTAGCGTCGGCTGACCTCTTCGAACAGCTTTAGCCCTTCAGGAATCGAAAAATCGAGTGATTTCTTATCAAACTTTTTCGCAACAAATTCAAGTACCTCTAAACCGGTTTGGTCTAGGTTACCCCACTCTATGTCGACCATTAATTGTTGGCGTACATGGTGTTTTGAATCATTCCAGATCGACAGTTCTTTTTGAGACCAATCAGCCGAAGCCTTAACCAATGCATCGTTGATATCAGCTTTTTTATGCTGTGATTCAGCTTCAGCAGTATCCTCGCCAAGGCCGCCACTCTCTTTATTCGAGAAAGACTCTTTATTTGAAGAGCGGCTTGAAGAACGGCTAGAAATGAATAAAGGGATGGTGAACACCAAGGTACTCACGGCAATGGCAATCGACATTTCGAGTAGATAACCGTATTTGATCGCCAAGAAGACACCAAAACCCATCATGATAATGCTTGGGAAGATCGCCGAAATCAGGGCAATGCCCCAGCGTCCGCTCGATAGCACCGCCAGTAATCGAAATAGGTTTCTAATTTTCTTCATAACCCGACGCCGCCTTTCCTTTTTTCAGAGATTCTTTGTAGATCTTCTGCATCTCTTGTTCAGACACTTCTTCACCTTTGTTCTTATGATAGAAGTAAAAACAAGCCGCGCGACCTAAACCATAAGAGGTGCCGAAACTCATTGCCGCTGCAGCCACCGCACCTACCGTTTGACCATAAACTGGAATCAGCTTTATCAACTGTCGAGTGCCCAGCTTCATTCCGTATTGCAAAGCAAAGCTGCTTCCCAGAGTGCCTATCAACTCACTAAAGACTCTCTTATTCCATTCGACCCCATATTGATTGGCCAAGCTGTGAAGCATTTTGGCTTGAATCGCAGGTACCGACACCAAACCAACACCCGGAATCAGGTCACTCGCTGCGGCACTTCCTGCATACCAAAGCACTTCGTTTTCTACTTGATCAAAGTTGGCTTCTTCTTGCGTGGAATGTTCTTTGTCTTGCACCATCATTCCTATCACCGGAAGAATACTGCTCAGCTTTTCTAACAAGATGTCATAGTTGTAAACCGCTTCGCTGTTAGACATAGCGTTGTCATCCGTTTCGAAATCGACCGCTACCGATTCAAACTCTTTACCCCAAGCCTTCTCTACTTGGTTGGTGTTGAACTGAATTTGCCTTGCTCGATCTGGTTCACTGGAAGACAACACCGCCGTATGAACCAGCAACAAGTGTTTAATCTTCTTCTGTTTCTTAATCTGTTTTAGAGCCGTAAGCACAGCGGATTGTTCAGGTTCGTCGGCTTTCATTACAACGACTAACGCATTACCTGCCTGACCAATCTCTTCCAAATCCTCTTTCGCATCGTAATTCGCTTCGCTGAGTCCTCTGGTATCAAGAAACCTCATCACGGGTTTGTCTTGCGGAAACTCATACGACATCGCCGTCATGGTACAAGGCGCAAAACCATTGCCCACTTCTACAGAAGAGTCGCCCGTGACCGCTTGAATAAACGATGACTTGCCCGCCCCCGTTTTGCCCAACAGCCACAATGTAGGAAGATGCTTGCGCTGATATTCATGAGCCTGAGTCAAGTCTGGGTTCTTGCTCGGATTAATGAAGTCTTTTATTTGATCAAACATGTTTAGAGTAACGCTCACTTGATGTTGAGATTCGAGTTGATGACAAAGCAATACTGACTTATATAATCACAAATCATATTAAACTTATGTTTGTTCAGTCGCACAGGTTTACAATGCCTAAACGCTTGTTTTTATTTGCGCGCTCATTTTTATAGACGCTTTTTTATACGTACGGGTATCATCGTATTGATTCGGGTACCTAACGAACATCAACAAACACAGAGAGCTCAAAGAGAAGTATGGAACAAATTTATTTAGCTGGCGGCTGCTTGTGGGGTGTACAAGAATTTATTAAGTACGTTCCTGGTGTTATCAGCACAGAAGCAGGCCGTGCTAATGGAAGCGCCCAGCCAACAGAGAACAAAACGACACAAAGCGACGGCACACAAAGCGATTACAATGGCTACGCGGAGTGCGTACAAATAGAGTTTGATCCAAGCATCACGTCAGTCACGATTTTGATGGAACACTTGTTTGAGATTATCGACCCTTACAGCGTGAATAAACAAGGTGTCGATGTCGGAGAGAAATACCGCACAGGCGTTTACAGCACTAACACAGAACACTTAACCGAAGCTAAGCACTCTATTTCTTCAAGAGATGATGCCGACCGTATCGCTGTTGAGGTGTTGCCGTTGACCAATTATGTTGCCAGCGACGACATCCACCAGCATCACTTAAGTCACTTCCCTGAAGATCACCACTTATGTCATATCCCTTGGGATCTGCTGCATAAGTATAAATCACAGTAGTCACGACGTAAGATTGAAATGGTCACGACCTAAGATCGATAAAGCCTCAACAGACATTATCTGTTGAGGCTTTTTAAGTGTTATGGTTAGGTCAGGTCAGCTATCGTGAATTGATTTGATAACTCATGCCATTAACCATTAACCATTAACCATTAACCATTAACCATTAGCCATTAGCCATTAACTAATAACTTACTTAGTCGTATTCTCAAGCACGTAGTCTGGACCCGCTGTTTCAGCTGTCACAACCGCAAGTTTAGACACGTCTGCGCCTTCACCTTGGTAAGCGTTAATGCCATTTTCTACAACGACTTTTGGTAGCTCAATCGAGTAGCCTTCGATCAGTTCAGAATCCGTTACTTGACCTACGTAAGTTTCGTCTGTGTAGGTTGCGCCAACTAATGGGAAGTCTTGCGTTGCACGGACACTTACAAATTCAGGTGACTGCGAGTTATCAACCACATTGTGTTTAAACGCCACATCAACACCCGCATAAATGCCTTCCACTTCTGCGTTGTTGAACAGGCTTACACGGTGACTTTGGTTGCCGTAAACAATGCCCCACTCAGTATCAACTAGAGAGTTATTCTCGATCGTGATGTTTTTCGGTGTCCACTGCTTATTAAGCTCTTTGCCTTTCACCGATTGATCTAGCTGCTCACCATTCGCTACGTCGATGATGCCCGTGTTAATAACAATGCCGCCACGTAGGTCAGCGTTGCCTTCAATCACACCATCACGACCACGAGTGTTGGCAATGTAGTTATTGCGAATCACATGATCTTCATCGTAGATACGAATGCCGCCCGTTAGGCGTTTCTCGTTACCCAGAATCATGTTGTTCTCAACTGTGTTGCCTTTACCGTGGCGCAGTGAAATAAGAGCTGCACTTTGGAAGATCGTGTTGCCTGAGATCGTGTTGTCGCCCGACTTAATCGAGATAAGCTCACGCTCACCATCCATATCGATCATTAGGTTGTTCACGAACTTAGAACTTGAATCCCACTGTGAAGATTTAGAATCACCAATACGGATCGCTTCCCAGCTGTTGCCGTTGTAACGAATCGCTTCTTTGATCTCGAATTCGTTGAACTGGTTAGGCTTTTGATCCATGAAGATGTTATTTGCGATCAGGTGGTTGTCAGCTGTGTCATCTTTTTGTACACCAATCAAAGTGCCGCGTTTTTGCTTACCTTCGAAACGGTTGTTGATGACTTTGCCGTCTTTACCCCATAGAGATACCCAAAGGTACTTTGGATACTCAGAACGACGCTCGTCTGGCTCGTACGTGTAATCGTGGTTGAAGTAGTAAAATGTTGAGTTTTGAAGCGTATTGCCATTACCCATCATACGAACTGCACCAAAGCGTTCTTTAGGGCCGCCTTCAGTAAATACCAAGCCATCAAGCGTGATGTCATCGCCTTTCAGTTCAAACTGAATCAACCCCGTGATCCACGCAGAACCTGCTTGCTCTGCCTTGATAGTGATGTCATTCGCCGTGATCGTCACTTGACCTAAGTTCGCGTATTTACCGGCAGGGATAACCACTTCGTCGCCATCTTTTAGGTTTTCAAATTGTGCTTTAAGCGCAGCCACTTGCTCTTCCGAAGCAACGGCTAAAGTGTCGCCATCTACCTCTGTTAAGCGGTCACTGCTCAATAGGTAACTACGGTCAATTTCGCTAACAGCAGGCGTAGCTTGTTCAGCGACACTGACTACGGGTGCTGTTTTTTCTTGTGTTGTACAGCCTGTTGCAAAAGCGAGTGTGAACGCGCTAATAATGCTTACCGATAATAGTTTTTTGTTCATCGTACATCTCACATTAAAGTTTGGATTATAAAAATGACGACCACCCGTTCAGGTGGCCGTGATGTTATTTAGGATGCGTATTAAATTAGCCTTCGGCTGGAGTCACTTCGTCTTGTTGCTCGACTTTGTCATCGACTGCTTTAACAAGTAACAGACCAACAGAGAACACAATCAAGCCACACAGAACGAATACCATGCGTCCCCACATTGGGTTTGGCAGTACGAACATAGTCATTACGCCCACACCCGCTACCGCGATAAGTGAACCCAACATACGACGTTGCTTGTTATCCAGTTTCTTCTGTTCATTACTTTCAGCAACTAGTGGCGTCGCTAGGTTGTTGAAGAACTTGTCTACGTCTTTCTCACGGTGCTCAGCAAGAGGCTTGTAGAACAGTGTTGAAAGAACAAAGAAGCCAGCAGTAAATATGATGTGACCGATAAGGCCGATAGCCACTTTCAGGTCAGCCCACTCACGGCCAGTTAGTTCATTTAGACCGAACCAGTTTTGAATCATGTCCGCAGTGATAACGAAACCAACGAAGTAAGAAACCACACCACCTACAACTAGCGTGCCCCAACCTGCCCAATCCGGTGTTTTACGGATGAAGAAGCCACAGAATGCTGGAATTGTCATTGGGAAGCCGATCAATGCGCCCACGTACATCATGGTGTCGAAAAGGCTCAGACCTTTAAGAGAGTTGATGAACAGAGCAACCAAGATGATCGCGATACCGAAGAAGGTAGACGTTAGTTTAGAAACAACCATTAGCTCTTTCTCTGTCGCTTTAGGACGAAGAATCGGCTCGTAGAAGTTCTTAACGAAGATACCTGAGTTACGGTTTAGACCTGAGTCCATTGAAGACATTGTTGCTGCGAACATAGCGGCAATCAGAAGGCCAACCATACCTGCAGGCATGTATTCTTGAACGAAGTAAAGGTAAGCGAAGTCAGCGGCTTTGCTGCCAGCTTCTGGGTAAGCTGCTGCTAAATCAACACCTTGACCTGCCATGAACCAAGAAGGCATGAACCAGATGATTGGACCAAGCGTCATTAGTACACAAGCAAGTAGAGCTGCTTTACGTGCGTTATTTGAATCTTTCGCAGCAAGGTAGCGGTAAGAGTTAAGCATGTTGTTGGTGATGCTGAACTGCTTTAAGAAGATGAACACAGCCCAGATGCTGAAGATGCTCATGTAGTTCAGGTTATCACCCGTAATGAATGAATCTGTTGGGAAGTCGTTAACGATCTGCGTAACGCCACCACCGTGGTAAATCGCAACCACAGCACACGTCACCGTTACCGCCATGATGATAACCATCTGCATAAAGTCAGATGCGATTACCGCCCAAGAGCCGCCTGTTACTGACATTACTAGTACAACCAGACCCGTTAGGACAATCGTCGTTGTCATATCAAAGCCGAAGATACCCGATGCGATGATTGCTAGACCATTCAACCAAATACCTGCAGAGATAACGCTGTTTGGCATACCAGACCAAGTAAATACTTGCTCATTCACCTTACCAAAACGCATACGAATCGCTTCAATTACCGTCACAACACGCAGTTGACGGAACTTCGGAGCGAAGTAAAGGTAGTTCATTAGGTAACCGAATGCGTTCGCGATGAAGATAATCGCTACGGCAAAGCCATCGGTAAAGGCTTTACCTGCTGCACCAGTAAATGTCCAAGCACTGAACTGGGTCATAAATGCGGTTGCACCTACCATCCACCACAGCATATTACCTCCCCCACGGAAGTAATCACTTGTCGTACTTGTAAACGTTCGAAACATCCACCCTATCGCAATTAAGAATAGGAAGTAGATGCCAACTATCAGGGTATTGAGTTCCATCGTTAGACCTTTTATTTATGTTTTTTTGTTGAGGTCATTATAAATAAATGGCAAGTATATTTGTACTACAATAATCCAAATGCGTGACAATGATCTTACAGTCTGACACTCAATTAATCATACAAGTGATCGAGTTCAAAGTTGCACCACCTAGGAGCGCAATTCCTCAAGTCAGTGCAGTTATCCGCACTAAATTTCGACCAAAACCCCGAAAAACATGAACAAAGTCTCTAAAAATCGAAGATTCATCGTTAAAAACTATTATTCTTGACGATCAAAGCTTAAAGAAGAGCAGCAAAAATATCGTTAGATATAATTTATAAAAATAAATTAAACCAACTCATTTGTAGTACAAATAGAATTGGAAATTTTCTTTTAAAAGTTCCCTATATTAGGCAGCCAATAATGAAAACTTGAAAACCACTATTAGATACTGACAGGGATACACGGAAGTGAAATGCTTTTAACACACCCGTTACACTTTCCCCGTCCAATAAAAAGGTGTCATTATGAAGAAATACGTTCCAATCTTAATTGCTCTTAGTACGGTATCTTCTATGAGCTATGCAGCAACACCGCGTGAAGATGCTGTTGACTACTTACAGATGCGTAAAGGCGTGGCTTACCAAGTAAACCATTCAAAACCTTTCACTGGTCAATTTGAAGAGAAGTTCGATAACGGCCAAGTCGCGACCCAAGCTCAGTTTGCCGATGGCTTAGAACTTGGGCTAGAAACTAACTGGTATCCGAATGGCCAAGTCGCTTCTAAAGTGAATTACGTAAAAGGTGAACTGCAAGGCAAAGCTGAAACCTGGTATCCAAACGGACAGAAAAAAGCAGAACTCAATTATAAAGACAATGAACTATCAGGCACCGCCTCTCGCTGGTATCCCAATGGGGAACAAAGCCTGACAGCTGAATACAGCGACGGACAAAAAGATGGATTGGTAACGGACTACTACCCGAACGGTAATAAGGCCAGCCAAGCGAAGTTTGATGAAGGTGAAGTCGCGAACGGAAAACTTACTCGCTGGAATACTAACGGTGACAAAGTTGAAGAACTGACCTTTAAAGATCACAAAGTCACCTCTAAACAGGTGTGGATGCCTACAGAAAGCTAAGCCTCAAGAACAGCTCTCACGGAGCTCTTTGATATAACTAAACGCCTGCTGTTAAAGTTTGTAGCTACACGTCTGCAACTAAGAGACAAGAGAAGAGAAGAGAAGAGAAGAGAAGAGAAGGGAAACGAACATTCATGTGATTAAGCGTGAATGTTCGTGGCTTTGATGCTGTAACAGACTCACTTGAGCGTGTTGTCATCAACCTAAAAGCCTATTCTTAAGCCGCGGTTTACACGCTTATTGAGCCGCACACGACTCTCTACTCAAATTTCAAATAAAAAACGCTCATGTTGCCTGTATCAACATGAGCGCAAGGGTAGATCTTCGACTACCATCTCCTACCTTTCTAGATGAAAGCAGAAGTTATAATTAGAATAGTTGGGAGCAATAATCAAAATGCTTTCGCAAGCACTTCAACGATTTCTTCTTTGTCGCTGATGAGAACAACGGGTAACGATTCGAACCCAGTTCATTCCTATCAAGTTCATACTTATATAGCAGGCTATGTCACTACCTTGCCTACTACATTTCAAACCTTCTCTGATTGAGCTTTAAATCACCTCAAGTAAATGTCTCATGTTCTTAAAGCGGTGGATTTAATCCATTTAGCTTCAAGACCACTCTTACTTATTCGGCTTCACACCGTCTGTTCATGCAATCAACACAGCAAAGTTATGTGTTGCTACAGAAAGTTAGTAAATAATAATGTATTACAAATAAAAATGATATCTAAAGGTTCAATTTTTTGCTGTAGCGCACATTTATTGATGAACAAAACTCTTCAAAACCATGATCAACAGCCAAACAAAACACTAAAAATCATAAACTTACCAATACAAACTGACTTTGTAACCCTTTGTAAATAGTGGTTTTGTCCTCAAAACACGATCCAATTCACAGATCATGCGCCTTCAAATCGTTAGCATATTTGTATTATCTTAACTCAAAATAAAAGACGTAAATATGAAAGCCCCTCGACTCCTACATCTTGCTGCTTGTATTGGTGCTATCACCTTTGGTTCTCAGGCTATAGCCGCTGAATTCGTTTTCTTAGACGAAGCAACATTAGAAGCGAACCGTACTCTTCTTCAATCAGACAATGCTTCTGAATCAATGAAAGACGCGTACACAAAGCTTATTGAAGAAGCCGACCTAGCAATGAACGATGGTCCTTTTAGCGTTGCTGATAAAGGAATGGTTCCGCCAAGTGGCAGCAAGAACGATTACATGAGCATTAGCCCATACTGGTGGCCTGATGAATCAAAAGAAGATGGGCTTCCATGGATTCGCCATGACGGAAAAACAAACCCAGCATCAAAAACTGACGAAACTGACTCAAAACGTATTGGCCACTTCACCCGTTCTGTTCGTGCATTAGCGGTCGCCTACTATTTTAGCCAAGACGAAAAATATGCTCAGCAAGGTATCGAATACATAAGAACTTGGTTCTTCAACGAAGACACCAAGATGAACCCGAACGTGAACTACGGACAAGGTGTTCCTGGTGTAGCAGAAGGTCGCCGCGGTGGAATCATCGATACAAGAACGCTGACTGATCGCATGTTAGATTCAATCGCTATTTTGTCTCAATCACCTACCTGGTCAGAGTCTGACGAAACACAAATCACCCAATGGTACAGCGATTACTTGGATTGGTTGATCATCGATGATTTATCTGGCGGTCCTAAAGGCGAAGCTTACGCAGAAAACAACCACGGTACTTGGTACGACTATCAAGTTGCAGGTGTTTCTTACTTTATTGGTAACGAAACGCTTGCTAAGCAAATGGTTCAAAAAGGCAAGATGCGTATCGACACTCAATTCGAAAAAGACGGCTCTCAGCCTCATGAAATCGAGCGCACGCGTGCTTACCACTACCACTATTTCAGCCTAGATCCATTGATCGGTATGGCTCAGATCGGTGACAAGGTCGGTATCGATCTTTGGAACTACACCAATAAGAAAGGCGGTTCTTTAGACACAGGTATTCAGCTAATGGCTGATTACAACGACCTATCGAAAGAGTGGCCATACACACAGAAAGACGAACGTCGTCGCGTTGAACGTATGACTCCGCTTTACCTGAAAGCTGGCGTAGCTATGGAAAACCCTGAATGGGTAAAACTAGCAACAGAGACCGATTTCAGCGAATTCACAGTCAAGAAGCAGCTAGCTGAAGTGTGGGCTCAACGAGACGTAGAACTACTTTACCCAAAACTATAATCCCAAATACAACAAAGGGCTCAACGTTGGTCCTTTAGTAACCCCTTTTTATTTAGATACAGTAGAAACAATAACAATGATAAAAACGAATAAAGTAACACTTGCAGTATTAGCGACTCTTTTCGCAGGCAGCGTGTCTGCCGCATCACTCGACGCGCGCCAAGAGTACAAACATGGCTCAGAAGACTGGGCAAGTCGTATCAAGATGAGCGGTTCTGTCGATAACCACTTCTTCGGCGCTGAAATAAAGCAAAAAGGTAAGCCTTTCTCTGAATGGGAAGCGGCAGACAACGAGTTCGAATACGGTTACAAATTCAAGCTTAACGAGCACTGGTTAATTCAACCAAGTATGCCAGTAACGTTTGGTTCTGATAGCGTAACCTACAAACCGCAAGTACGTGTTCAATACTCTTTCGAATCAGGCCTAAAGGCGAAACTTCGCTACCGTCACGAGTTCCGTGACTACACATCTGACTCTTCAAACGAGAATAAGAACCGCAGTAAAGTTACAGGTAACATCGATTACAACTGGAATGCATGGCAGTTCGGCTTTGAAGCTAACTACGCAGAAGACTTCATTGACAATGAGTGGACTGGCGGCGGTGGTGCTGACAACGAGTGGGATTACAACTTTAAAGTGGGCTACAAAGAGGCTGACTGGAGCTGGCGTCCATACGTTGAGTTAGGTAACGTTCAAGACAGCCGTGACCGTCAATTACGTAGCCGTGTAGGTATTACTTACAGCTTCTAATCGATAGCTACATGAATAATCTAAGATAATTACTGTCCTAATTTTCTAAGACCTAAACAAAAGCCAGCTTAATCGCTGGCTTTTTTTCCTTTAAAATCAGTAAAATAAGAGCCGTGCACTTGCAGCTCTTTTTCCTAGTGACTAATCCGATAGAGAAAGGCAACGGTCACATTATCGTTAGGCACAACTCGCTTCTGCTGAGCCAAAAACAATTCCGCTGTCGAAACGGCATCGGCTAATGCATTGTGGCTGTTGTACTCAGGAAGCCCGTACCTTTCGCGAGTCCCTGCCAAGGTTAAATCGACTTCTTCATGATTGCTGATCGCTTTCTCCATGCTTTTCTCAATACACAAGGTATCAAGCCAAAGCAGAGGAATCGCTCTTAAACCGTAGCAGCGAAGAAGGTATTGGCTAATGAACTTCTCTTCGACTACACACGCGTGCGCGACGATAATCTTGCCTTTCGCTGCTTCGAAGAAAGTGAGCATCGCATCATGAATAGATGCGCCCTCTTCCAGCATCTGTGGTGTGATGTGGTTAATCACCGCAGTTTCAGCGTTAATCTGAGAATCATTGTTCAGGTAGATATGCTTGGCAGAAGCCAAATCGATTCGTCCTTTCACCACATCGACCCATCCCATAGACAAGATAAGATCTTGTTCGCTGTCTAGACCCGTGGTCTCAAGATCCAGCACGATATAGTCACTGTCTTTGGCCAAGTCCGTCATTTCAGGGCAAGGCTGATCTACGAGATCATGTAACGCTTCTGGCAACTTAACCGTTCCCAGATATTGCTTACGTTTACGTTTAATTCGCTCAAGCGGATGAAAGTAATTTAAAAACGATTTCATTAGCGCGCTCCGAAACGAATTTTCGCCGCTTCTTGAAGGTCAGCAATGATCCTAAAGGCATCTTTCAAGTGTTTACGCTCAAAGCTACCAAAGCTATCTGGGTTGATGTTGTTGTCAGGCACATCCCCGTTCTTCAGCGCTTCAAGTTGATGACCAAAACGGAAAGAGAGAATGAACTGGTAAGCACCCAGAATGTTCTTGAATGCATCGTCGCTCAGCATGCCTTTTTCATTAGCAGCAGCGAAACGTTCGTCAGTCGCCGACAAATCGCACTCCACAGCAAGGCCATAAATACGCGCTAAGTCGATAATCAAGTTGATCGCGTACTTCTTCACGTTCAACGTTTTCTTATTCTCACCTGACTTCTCTAGCACTAAGCTATTGAAGATGCCAAGTGGCGGGTTGGTATTGACCGCGTCTTTCACTAGCGTGCTTAAAAACTCACGGTTACCGCGAATATTGCTATGCAGCTCATCGCGCAGAATACCTTCGAACTCACTGTTGCCGTAGATAGTACGAATTTCTAGGAACACACTGATATTAAGCAAGCGTTCGTACTCTGGGTTAGCCACCCACTTCTTGTAGTAGTGCTTCCATACACTGAGTGGCTGACACCATTTTGGCGTCGCAGCCATGAATTTACCTGGACATAATGGGTAGTGACAGCTTGCTAAGCCGTTGGTCACCATCATCGCTAAGTGTTTGAAGTAAATACGGTCACTGTCGGTTGCATCGTCAGCAAGAACAATCGCGCTGTCTTGGTCCGACAACATGTGCACTTCATTACGTGCGTGCGATCCGGCTACGATCCAAGAGAAATCACACGGTGGTGGGCCTAACTTATCAATCGCTATTTGAATCAATCGACGGGTGTAGGCGTCCATAATCATGGTCATTACCTTGCCGACGGTTTCAGGCGCCACTTTACCTTCCACCAGCGCTTCAAAAATAGCTTGTCGCTCTGAGGTGAACGAAGACATGGTTTTCACGCTGCCCGCGTATTTGATTTTCTCGATCAAGAATATCGCTTGAACACGGTGGTTTTGAACCAAATGAGACGTAGTAAGAAGACCAACGACCTTATTCTCTTTCACAACGGGCAAGTTACGGATATTAAATTGCATCATGATAGAGGCCGCATGCAGCACCAGATCATCCGGTTTTACAGTAAGTGGAGAGTGCGTCATTACCTCTGAGATCAGGCTATCAGTACTCACGCCGTGGGCAATCACTCGCTTAGTCATATCTCGGTCGGTGATCAGACCAACAATGGTTTCACCTTCATAGATCACGGCACACGGTGAGCGTTGATGAAGCATTTCAACCGCAACCGACTGGATGGTTTGCTCAGACTTAACAATTGCCACCTGCCCGCTTGCCACTTCCTCAACTTTACGAATGAACAGGCCTTTCTCTTTATTCGACCAGACCACATCCAGTGCCGACTTCAAGCGAACCTGCGCCTGTGAAGCAAAGTGTTCTGCGCAACTTGGAAAGGCTTTGAAAAGCGTTTGAAGTGCCGAGTGTGGAATCACATAAAGTAAGGTGTTTTCGATTGCGACAGCTCTATAGCCTTTTTCGTCGTTGACTTCAGAATCTAAGAACGTAAAGCCAAACAAATCTTCACTGCCTAGACGGGCACGAAGCACACCGTCCGATTTTCTTTGCTCCATAGATCCTGTTCGAATGATATAGAGCGACTTTTCTTTTCCTGACTCGCATAGATCGACGACATCCCCTTTGGCTAGATAGGTAATCTGAACATTAAAAGCGAGGTCACGAAGCGCTTCTTTAGGGATCTTATCGAAAGGGTCTATCTGACCGATGAACTGAAGAATATTTGGCAATAGAGACTGAGGCATATAATCACACTCGCATTAATTTGATTAGTATTATTATATAACTAACAATGCTGGTTACTAGCGGTTTTAGCAAAACAACGCACATAAGACTAAATATTGGACATCGGTCAAGTTTTCATCAATTTTGGATGTAAAAAAAGCACGTATTAAACGTGCTTTCAATAGATAACTGTCTGTAGTAACAGCAATTTTAGGTTGACTCCACTAGGTATCCAGAGCAACGCTCGATAGAAACGGCTAAGACCTTAGAGTTGAAACCTCACCCAAAACACTAAGCTAGCTTGCTACTGGCAATCTGTGGTTAGTATCTAATAGATGACTTGCAGAAGCTTGGCGTGCTTTATCACTGTTACCCGCCATGATTGCTTCATAAATTTGACGGTGTTCATTAATACACGTACTTCCCTCTTCTGAAGAATGAGAAATAAAGTTAACAAACATTGTCGTTAAGATATTGCCAAATGGAAGGTAAAAGTCATTACCTGTTGCATTGAAGATGAGGCTATGGAATTTCATATCAATATCTAGCCAACTGTCTTGGTTAAACTCTTCAGCACCTGATATTTCTACCATCTGTTGGAAAATGCCCGACAGTTCAATGCGTTGTTCAGCGCTCGCGAACTGAGCAGCCAATGCACATGCTTCTGGTTCAATCGCGCGACGTAAGCCCAAAAACTGATGACAGAATTGGTCTGTATCTGCCAAACCATCCATCCATTCGATCAATTGCGGGTCTAAAAAGTTCCAGAACGCACGGTCAACAACGCGAGTACCGATCTTTGGTCGAGATTCTAGTAGGCCTTTTGAAGTAAGAAGCTTAACCGCTTCTCTTAATGCAGTCCTACTAATTCCAAATTGCTCACACAGAGCCATTTCACCAGGAATGATAGAGCCTTGAGGCAAATTGCCCGACAAAATACCACGTGCGATTTCACGTGCAACTTGCACATGAAGGCTTCGCTTAGAGCCTGAAATCGAATTGAAAGAGCCAGCCATGTGTCTACTTACTTATTAGATATGTATTATTTAACTCGGACTATAGCACTGATTTATATCTGCACCAACTAAGTATAAGAATAACGTGAGGTCACGAATGATATGGGCTAGCGAAGATTTTATGAATATTATAAGTATTTAGTTCATCAAACTAATTAAAAACATTTATTCATACAAATGGTTCTTATTTACACCGTTTTTTGTATGCGCAAACTCACAAAACGACTCTTACTCTCACTATTTATGTCGTTGATGATCAGTTTTGAGATGACTATCCTTGAATACTGCAAGTGTTATTGTATGATTTATTAACGCGAATAATCTACAATATAGGCGACTGTGATGTTTAACGATTTAAAAGGCAAACGCATTCTAATTACTGGCTCTACTGCAGGTATGGGCTTAGCTACAGCACGTATTTTCGCAAAGTATGGTGCAAAAATTGGTATCAATAGTCGTGCTTCTAGCCCAAAAGTTGATGACGTTCTATCTGAACTTACCGCACTGGGTGGCGATGTTGCCTTTTTTCCTGCAAACCTAATGGACACATTAGAGTGCGAAAGGTTAGTCAAAGAGTTCACTGATCATTTTGGTGGCATGGACGTGTTGATTAACAACGCCGGTGGCCTTGGTGGTCGCGCCAATCTAGAAAATATCGATGATGAGTTTTATGAGCGCGTAATGAACCTTAATGTTCGCTCTGCGCTGATGACAACCAAGTTCTCTATCCCGCACTTACGCGCCTCTGCTGCTGAGTCCGGGCAAACATCTTGTGTGATTAGCACGGGTTCGATTGCCGCTCGTGAAGGTGGTGGTGTGGGTGCTGGTGTATATGCCGCATCGAAAGCTTGGTTACACGATATCCATCGGAACTGGGTAAAAGAATTTGCTAAAGACAATATCCGTTTCAACATAGTTTCACCAGGCACTATCGATACCGCATTTCATGACGGCAAAAGCGATGAGCTAAAGTCGACCATTGCTAGCAATATCCCTATGGGTCGCTTTGGCAGTATTGAAGAAGTAGCACCTACTTTTGCTTTCTTTGCCTCACATGCTTGCAGCGGTTACATCACAGGTCAAATCCTAGATGTTAACGGCGGACAAATAACGCCCTAGTTAGCTGGTTTATATAAGCTCACTCAGCGATTTAAGTTCGCCACACTATATAAGGTTAACAGACCCGAGTAGATGAGGGAAAACCTCACACTAAATTCGACGTATACACTGACACTAAACACCAGATTCGTCTGGCTTTTAGTGTTTTCAAAGTTTCAATTTCAGGTGGTTTAAATGTCAATATTTACATTGGTGGAAGATTCAAGCCGCCGAATTCATGTTCAAGTGGCGAGACAAATTGCTCGCAAGATCTTGTCAGGCGAGTTAGAAGAAAATCAAAAGTTACCCAGCGAAATGGAGCTGTGCGAAATCTTTGGAGTGAGCAGAACTGCCCTTCGAGAATCAACTAAGCTACTTTCGGCAAAAGGTTTAATCGAGTCGAAGCCAAAAGTGGGCACTCGTATCAAACCGAGAACACAGTGGCACTTCTTGGACCCGCAATTGCTGTACTGGATCCAAGATTTAGAAGATACTAAACCCTTCTTGTCTCAATTTTTAGGCTTAAGAAAAGCGATTGACCCGGAAGCGTGTGCGCTCGCTGCAACCAATGCAACTGTAGAGCAACGCAAAGAGCTTTCGATTCTTTTCCAGAAAATGACCATCGCAGCAAATAGCTTCGATTATGAAGAGTGGACGACCAACGATCACCTGTTTCACCAAACGATTTTCTTATCGACAGGTAATCAATTTTACATTCCATTCGCGAACATTCTGTCGACTATCTTCAAGCAGTTTATCGACCACTCCGCTGAAGGCGGTCGCTTCTGTTTAGAAGAACACAAAGCGATTTACGACGCAATAATGTCTGGCGATGCCAAGCAAGCTCGAATTGCTTCTCAAGTCCTGCTAGACGATGAGAACCAAAAGCTCTCTAGGGTTGAATTAGCCATCGCATAACCGAGATTAACCAAACTGACTTGTTTTTCAAAGACACAAGTCAGTCTTGTTTTAGCACCCATTTTTTAACCATCAACTACCGTAGTGTTTTCTTCTTTAAACGCTCTACTCCGCCACCTCAGAGAAAGCTTACGGTTATACACATAAGGTGTTGTTTGTGTCTTCACAATCGTACGTAAGGAAAAATTTCTCTCTCGCCTGGCCCCTCGCCTTAAACGGTATCTTGATGCAGTCGATGTTGATGATCGACACACTGCTTGTCTCTCCTCTTGGTGAAATCCCTTTAGCTGCAATGGGGATTGCGACGACTATCGTTGCCTTTGTACTGGGAATTCAAATGGCGCTGGCAAACGGTACTCAGTTAGTATTAAGCCGCGCAGTGGGCTCTGGCATCGCCGCATCATTATCTAAAGCGTTTTGGGCAGGTCTGTTCATCAACTTAGGTATCGCGACAATATTTTGGTTTCTGCTCACCTTTTTAGAACAGCCTTTAATTCAAGCCTTAACCGACGATAAAGCCCTTTACTTAGAAATCAGCCACTACCTTGATATCTCAAAGTATCTCGTCATTTTCACAGCATTAACGCAAGTAATTATCGCCCTATTTAATGCATTAGGAAGAACCAAGATACCGTTTAAAGGGTATTTGATTGAATTGCCGATCAACGCTGTACTTTCTTATGGACTCATTCACGGCTTTTCAAATTTCGAAGGTATTGGTGTTCAAGGCGCTGCATTAGGCAGCATTATTGCAATAACGATCCGCTTGCTGTATTTGGTTTTGTGCGTGCATTTAAGCTCAGCGATTTCACTCAAATTAGACGCTCAGCGCTCTGAATTCTTTACCAACGTTCGCCGTCACTTTATCGAGATATTCCCTGTAGCAGCGAACGTGACCATGCTTTTGATTGGCGCAACGATATATCAATTGTTGTATTCGCAACTTAACATCAACGCTTACGTAGCGATTACTTTGGTGATGCCTTGGATCAGGGCTGTCTCTCAATTTATTACCGCTTGGGCTCACTCTTCCGCAATTACTATCAGCCAAGCGATTGGCTCTAAAAAGATGGATGACCTAGTCAAAAACGTCGATACCAGTATTGATATTGCGGTCGTCATTTCTTTTGTGTGTGCAATCTTGTTCGCAGGATTAAGTCTGGTTATTGGTGACATTTACCCGAACTTGGATGAGTCTACCTATCAAGCATTGGCCGTTATCGCCCCACTCTACATCTTCTTGCCGATTGTCCGTGGCTACAACACGGTTCATGGGAATGTACTAAGAGCACTAGGAAAAACGACCGCAGTCTTCAAAATCAACTTTACTGGTCAATGGGTAATTTCAATTCCATTGTGTGCATTGATCATCTTTGGTTTAGATGGCTCTATCTTTTGGGCCTTTGCTATCCAACCATTCGAAGAAGTCGTTAAAGCTTTCCCATTCCGTCATTTGGCTCGAAAGTCTCTTAAAGAGTTTGATGCCGACAAAGCTAAAGAGTTGATGTATGACTAAACTCCGTATCGAGTTGCCGTCCTAAAATCTTCCCACGCGTTCTGAATACAACCTTGTCTTTTGACAAGGTTGTATTGTTTTAGCTGTACCATTCATTGGTAGGCTTCAGCACACCCTCATTGATACCAAGGTCACATTAATACCAAGGTCATCTTAAAACTCATATAAAACAAAAAGACCACTCAACATTCGGTTAAGTGGTCTTCGAAAATATTCCTTAAGGACTGCGTCTAGCTAGCCTATTGGTTATGCTATGTGCTATTTACCGTTCAACTTAAGCGCTGAGAAAGTCACACTGTTGTAATCGCCATTCTTTTTATCGATAGCGAAATCGCCAGTACCGCCACAACCAGGTCCCCATACAGGGTGAGAATCGCTCACGCTACATTGGCCGTATGCGCCCGCTTTGTAGTAAAAATCATCTTCAGCATAACCCGTTGGTGAATCAAGTTCATCGATGCCCTTACTCAGGTCGATTTCATACTTAACGGTATCGTGACGCTCGGTTTCAAACGTTAGGTACATCATGGTGCCTTTCACTTCCACTTTGTAACTAAACTCTTCACCAAGAGCAATACCCGCTTCACCCGGCTCTGCAGGGTTTTCCCACGTGTTACCCCACACTGGATAAGCGATATCGGCACGGTTAGGATCTTTTTTCTCTAGGTTACGTTCATAGTTCCAGAATACTGAACCCATTTCTTGGTCAGGAAACTTCTTATAGAAGATCTTTAGTGGTTCATTACCATGCCCATAACCGGTTCCAGCTTTGATTAGCTCATTATGTTTTTTAGCGTGAATCTGACCAACAACCACCGAGTGAGCTGGGTACTTTTCTGGGAACTTAGCGTTAACTGAGACGTGATTAACTTTTAATGTCGCTTCTAATGTTCCGCCAACAGCACTGTATTCACTAGCCGCTGGGTGACTCGACAGTGCCCACTGGTTTCCTTTATCAGCCGTATCGATAGAGAAATCTGCGCCTCTTGGCATTTGTCGTAATTCAGAACGCGCATTCTTCGAGTTTTTCGTCGTAATCGCTTGGTTTTGCACTTCAAATACAAGGTTGCCGTCTTTATCAAGATGGAAGAAATCACTATGTGAGTAGCTCATCATGGCTACCCCTTCTATTTCATCAACACGACCATCTTCATTAATATCTGAAGGTATGGTTATTTTCCAATTATGCATATCGAATTTATCGGCAGGTACGGGGTAAGAAACACCGTTATTTGCGAAAGTAACCATTGGTACAGTCGCTAATAGCGCCACTGCTAATATGTTTTTCTTAAACATGACTCATCCTTTATTGTTAACAGATACCGAGTACACACTCAGTACAGAAACCACTTTTGAACACGAATTAGTACTAAATATTTTCTCTTCGACTTAAATAAGCCAACCGATAAATAGAATTTACATTTAGCCATTTTGTAACTTTTATTAAACATCTGGCTATGGTTTATATTTATGCCTCTCAACATGCTCCCTATGTTTAAGCCACGATGGTTAAAATCATCATTATTAACATATAGAAACACTTAATATTTGTATTATTTTAACACATGCAAAAAAGTGATTTTCTAAGGTTTGTGAATATGAGAAGTACGTCATGATTGATTTAATACACAAGCCCTAAATTGAGATATTCATAACATTTAGCTATATACTTGGGCCATTAGTCAGAACTTTTTGATAGATCTCACAGAAATCTGACTCAATAATAAATACCATATTTGTCATACATTAATTTAATACCATGTAAGGTATTGGTTTGTGAGCCACGGGTACATTGGATGTATCCAGAATTAAAAAATAATAGTGAGACAAAGGTATGAATTCTGTTACAAAAATTGCTGCAGCTGTTGCATGTACTCTTTTAGCGGGCACAGCTACTGGTGCATCTCTTGATTATCGTTACGAGTATCGTGCTGCGACGGATTATACAAAAACAAATGGCGACACGGCTCACGTAGACGCTCGCCATCAACACCGAGTGAAGCTAGGTGAAAGCTTTAAACTGTCAGATAAGTGGAAGCACTCAACGGGCCTTGAAGTTAAATTCCATACTGACGATTCTTACTACGACGCAGATTCTGGCGAAGTTAAATCAGCAAACAGTAGAAGCTTCTATGACGGCAATTGGTATATTTACGGTATGGAAGTAGAAAATACAGCAACTTACAAAGTCGATAACAACTGGTATCTACAAGTTGGTATGCCTATTGCTTGGGATTGGGATGAGCCTAATTCTAACGATGGTGACTGGAAAATGAAAAAAGTCACTTACAAACCACAATTCCGCGTTGGTTATAATGCGGATATGGGATTAACGACTGCCATTCGTTACCGTCACGAGTATGCTGATTTCCGCAACCACACTCAATTTGGTGACAAAGATTCAGAGACTGGTGAGCGTTTAGAGTCAGCACAGAAATCAAAAGTCACACTAACGGGTTCTTACAAAATTCAATCTCTACCTAAACTTGGCCTTTCTTACGAAGCTAACTATGTAAAATCGCTAGATAACGTACTTCTATATAATAGTGATGACTGGGAATGGGATGCTGGCTTAAAAGTAAACTACAAGTTCGGTTCTTGGAAACCTTTTGCTGAGATTTGGTCTTCTGATATCAGTTCATCTTCAAAAGATCGTGAAGCTAAATACCGCGTTGGTGTTGCTTACTCATTCTAATTAGAAATAGTCAATTTATAAAACACCCCTCTCCTCTTGTAAATTTTTGGGGTATATTTTAAGCACTTTATTTAAATAATAGGATGTTCTAATTAACGTTAGTTTCATCCTAATAAATATTTAACGACTATTCATTATCTACTTCTTATGTGATTTACATATGGATTTAATATCATAAAGAGAATATTTTATGCAGATTTCTAAAGTCGCTACAGCTGTTGCTCTTTCGACAGGTTTATTATTTGGTTGTAACAGTGACGGTTTACCTATCCCGACCGATGGTTCTACTGATCCAGGTAACCAACCTTCAGCATTAACTACGGGTTACTGGCAAATCAGTGATGGTAACTCCGCTTCAATATCCGCGTCATCAAACGCTGATCTACCAAATGTTTATGTTTTCCAAGAAGATGGCAATCATAAATACTATGACGATGATGATGACTTAGGTACTTACACGATTAAAGATGCAAGTGCTTCTACTAATAATTATGATGAAGAAGCCGGTACGGTCTCTTTCACATATTATGAAACAGGCACATCAACGATCGAAATTCTAGATGGTGTTTTTTCTTTCGATGACGCTGGTGCTCTGAATATTTCAGATAACACCACTGGCATAGACTACTCTGGTTCAGACCAAACTGCGACTGACGCCGTACAAGAAGCTATCAGTGAAGCCAATGAAGCAAATGGTATCAATGGCTACGTTCAAATCTTGGACACCAACAATGGTGGTGTAAAGAATGATGTGGGTGAACTACGTTTGAAATTGTCTGACAGCAGCACAGGGGCAACAGTAGACAGTATCGCATCAGGAAAGGTAACCGTTGACTTAATCTACCAAGTAGATGAAAACACCGAGCAAGAAGCGAATGGTTCAGGTAACAACGCTTATATTAGTCTCTACGCTTCTGGTACTTCTAACACTAATTTACACGGCGAAGTTATTTTTAATGCTGGAGAAATTTTCTACCGTTCCACGGTTACCGATAGTAGCGGTAAACCTCAAATTCCTGATGAGCCTGTAGGCACTTACACTTTAGGTGAAGATCTCGCGGTTGAAATCAGTTGGGCGAGCGGTTACTACACATTCAAAGTCAATGACACTGTATACGACAATAGCGGCAACGGTTTTGAGGCTTTCGACAAAGCTGCCGTTACTATCGTGTCATTGAAGCTTGGTGATACTTCCAACACAACACATTACGAATTGAACGCTGATAACTTTAAAGTTTATTCAAATGACACGACTACTGACGAGTTAGTATTTGAAGATAACTTTAATAACTATCCGAATGGGCAACTTTTGTCAGGCAATCCGTATAACAACAATACTGCGGAAGCGACTGTTGTTGTGGATGGCGGTAGTACTGAGCCAGAACCTGAACCAGATCCAGATCCAGAGCCCGGCGAAGTAACAGACAACTTCGATTCTTATACTGTAGGTACGCAGATCGATGTGGCTAACCCTGCGTACCAGACAAAAGGTGTTGATGGGGTTTTAAATACAGCAGTGATCAGTAGTGACTTTGCCAAGTCGGGTTCTAACTCTTTACGAATTGAAGATGGTGCGGACTCAACCACTGATAATAACAAAGCTATCGTTGGCCGCGACTTTGCTAGTGGCGCAGCAGAAACTGGCTCTGTTTCTACATCTGTATACATCCCTAGCGATGGCTATGTAAAAGCATCATACATTTTCTTAGGTTCTAATAACGATGCATCATCTAGTGGTCGCTTCACTGAAGTTGTATTTACATCTAGTATGATTAAATTCCGCAACGAATCAGGCAGCCAAGTTGACCTTGCTTCATACTCAAAAGACACATGGGTAGATGTGACCATTTCATGGGTAGATACAGACATTACCGTCAATGTTGATGGAACAGACTACACTGGGTTAAAAGCTGAAAGTGCAGGTGGTTCCCCGACCGCTATTGCGCTATACAATGGTGACAATGGTTCAAAAGGGACATACACCTACTTCGACAACCTAGATTCAGACCTATTCTAGTTCTCACTAGAAAGTCTGTTTGACTTGATTGCTAGATAAAACAAATCCCTATCAACGTAATTTGATAGGGATTTTTTATTGTTAGCTCAAGAATAAAAAGCAGACTGGCGATTCAGTTAAGCTCTCTGACTCAGCGGAACTTTGCTTCAGCGTTGAATAAGCACCGATGCTGCTAGTAACGAATGCCCCCTTGCCTCTCTAACTTATTTAACCCTCTCAAAAGCCCTGTATCTATCATAGATAAACAAAACCCCTCAGCTCTGCACTCAACCCACAAATTATTATTCAGCATCACCGTAGCATACAATCAAGGTATTTACGGCCTGCAAGCAACTAACCCTCAAGCGTATCCCCTTGAGCACTAGATGCGTTTGATCATCGACTTGAGCCCGCCTGAGTATTTTATTAAGCATTGGCGCTAATAAAGTGATGGCTAACCGCCCTTCTATTTATGCAAGAGTTAGAGCACGATTTATGGCTGTTGCTAAGAGTCTTGCTAAACAACCCAAAAGTGACGGTTTCAAGAACAAAACGGGAGTAATCAGCCGAGCTAACGCTTATTAGTAGACCAGGCAAAACAATACGTTCATGTGTAGACGTCGCATTAGTACATACCTTGAGAACGAAGTCGAAGTTTTCTAGCTATGGCGATTCCAAAATAATATTGGCATTGTTTAGCTTTGAATGAGAGCCAATATGACCTGTTATCAGCTGAGATTAATCATGACTGAGGTTAATGGTGATCGGCGATTGGGGAAAGGATAGTGACTGAAACTGATAATGACTGAAGTTAATACTGAATGAGCTTAATGATAATGTCTTAAACTCTGTGCAACTGATAACTACCCTTCTCCGACTCAATTAAATCATACGCTTAAGCCCAACCAACAGCAGGCACAAAAAAGCCTCCAAACCCTAAGGCTGGAGGCTATTGCGATAGCTTTAATATTAAGTGTTATTCGGTTAGATTACTTTTGGTATTGATCGTGCGATACATCTAGCTGGTAGAAAGTCGCTTGTGAGTAATCGTCTAGGTCGCCGCTGATGTTTTGGTTGTAAACACCCGCTTTGAAGTACATGTACTTGCCGCCAACATCGTAACCGCTGTTACTCATATCAACCACTTGTTGTACGTCGTCATGACCTTCACGCATTAGCGTTACGATCAGATCGTGGCCTTTCACTTCGATGCGGTAGCTGAATACCTCACCAAGTGCGATACCATCCTCACCCACTTCTGCTGTCATGCCACCAACAAGTGGGTAGAAGTTCTCTTTAGTACCGTTTTGACCTTCGTGTGCAAAGTAAACCGCACCAGTCGCTTGGTTTGGCAATTTACGGTAGTACAAACGAATTGGCTCATCGTCTTTGTCGTGAATTTGACCAATGATAAAGCGACCTACTTCATTCGCGTTACCCGTTGTGGTTGCATGGTCAATCTTCAATGTTGCTTCCATTACGCCATCAATGCCAGCCGCCGCTTTTAGGTCAGCTTCTGGTGCCGTTGAGAATACCCAGTTGTTCTTGTTAACACCTTGGGTTTTGATCGACTGGTCACCACGACGCATCATTTCACGTAGCTCAGTACGAGCATACTTAGTGTTTGCAGACGTACGCACACCTTTTACGTAAGATTTGAATACCATGCCGCCATCATCAGCAGTGTAGAAGATCTCTGGGTGCTGGTAACCGTTTGCAAGGTTCCACTCAGAAACGTCATCTGGCTTGCCATTTTTGTCATGATCGAATGGTTGAGATAGGTACCAGTGAGTCAAGTCAAAGTTTTCGCTTGGTGCATTACCTGCAAGCGGTGTTTCAGGTAGGTTAGTCGGTGCTGGCATCGCAGTACGTGTTTGGCACTCTACGGTTGTATCACAAGGGTAAACCGCTGGTGCACCAAAGTTACCGGTACGCAAATCTTTGCGCGCTTCTTTAGCGGCTTTTTCTGCTGCTTTCATTTCAGCGATCATTGTTTGCTCAGCGGCAACCACTGCTGGCGTGATGATATGGCTTGTTGGACAAGCGTTAACATTACAGTTAACCGCCGCCAACTCAGTCAAGCTGTTCCAACCGTTTTTAGTGTTACCGTGACCCACGTATCTCACGTAGCGCGCTTGTACTGCTGGCTCAAACTGGAAACGTTCTAAACCAAGCGCTTGGCCTGAGCTTAGTTGATCTTTCAGTACTGTTGTCCAGTTTTCACCGTCAACACTCACTTGAACATCAAACATAGACTGACGCTCATTACCTTTACTGAAAGCGGCCTGAACTGCGTCAAACTCTTGTACAGAGCCGTAGTCTAGCATTGCCCACTCGCCGTCACCCGCTGAAGACCAACGCGTTGTAAGATCTTGGTCAAGAAGAAAATCTGGGCCGTTACCATCGTGGCTGCTTGCAGTAGCTGCAACTGGCATCAGTAGAGCTTCACCCGTTTCTTTGTTGTTCGGAAACTCAACCGTTGGTGTTGTGCTTGTACAACCCACCGCTAGTAGGACAGAAGAGGCAAGTAAGCTTTTTATAATCGTTTGTTTCATATTAAACCCATTATTATATTACAAAGGCAGCGCTTGTAAGTGAAATCAAAGTCCGCGAACTCCTGTTATTAAGTGATTTATATTTGGATGTTTGCGAGTACATAAAAATCTTACGTAATCTTATAATACAAATAAAACGTTTCATTGAATAAATGAGACTGGGGACACTTTCTGCTTTATCCATATATTAACTGGATCACATTTCTTATTGATAAAATAGAGAGTAGATAAATTTTGGATCAGCATCTCGTCTAAGCGACGATAATTTTTGGTGGCTATTCACCGGGAAGTTGATCTCGTTATTTAAATTAAAGTTACCTAACCCATTACATTTGAGCACAAAAAAAGACCACATTGTTAACAACTGATGTGGTCTTTTAATTACGGTTTTTATTTGTTAAACCAGCGCGAGTGTTAAAGCAGCGCGAGCTTAATAATGGGCCGCTCTCACAGAGCTAAAACTCACATCAAATATCTCACCGGCGTACTCGCTGTCTGGCTTAAATTGTGGGTAGATACCCGCTTTGAAGTAGAAAGCGATGTCGTTAGAGGCCCAATCTTGAGTTAAAGAAACGGTTTTGCCATCTTTATCTTGGTAATCCTCTCCCCAACCGATTGAGTGCGAAACCGTGTTGGTGCCATCTAAATCGTGGGTCGCAAGGTAAATACCATCTTGGTCGGCACGAATCGTATAGCGCCACTCTTCACTTGCCGAATAAGTCCCTAACTCGACACTGAACGGGTCACAATGATTACAGTCTTGGTTGTTGCGCTCAAAATCAGAGTTCAGTATCACTCTTACTGGCTTACCCTCACCTTCCCAAAGCAATTTGACCAATGCTTGATTGATCTTCCAGCCATGGATCTGACCGAGCACTACTTTTGGGTCTTGGCCGTTGATGTTCGGGTAATCTTCAATTCGCAAGCTTGCCGTTAACTCGTGACTGGTTGTGTTGGTTCTGGTGTCGTCCAAATACCAACTGGTATCTTCATCACTGGTGCTGCAATCTGGCTGGTCGTTGCTCTGGTACAGCTCTCTTAATTCGGAGCGGATGTAGTTAGAATTCACTGTCGAGGTGCCATTGCCCATATCGGCTCTAAAGTGCATTCTTCCTTGATCGGTATCGAAATAGGAAAGGCCGATACTGCTGTCGTATACATCACTGTCGTTTGAGAGTAGATCTTTACTCGATTCGCAGCGCGCAGGCTCTAACTCAGCTGCACTAGTGCCGCCACTGCCATACCAAGTATCTTTGCTGGCAGGAATCGTTAACTTCCAGTCATTGATATCCCAGTCGTTAGCGCCATCCATTTGAGTCGTCGTATACCTCAACGCCTGAAAGTAAGCGGTCGCTTCACCATTTTCAAACTGGTTGTAGATCCCGGCTTTGAAGTAACTCAATAGGTGCTGCCAATAGGCGATATCTTGAGCTACTTTGACTTCATCATTCACTTTTATTGACAGTGTATTTTCATAAACGCTCAAATCAAACTTCGTAAAGCTATCAAGATCGGCTTCGCCTAAATCGTAACGATTATAAGAGGTGTTGTAACAGTCTGAAGAGTCGTCAGCGCTACTACAATCAATAGCATTGTTCTTCATTACTGCCCAATAGTGGCCCGTAATACCGTTTCGCTCTTGCTCCCAAACGACACGCAACAGTGGATGAGGGATGTAGCCTGTGCCGCTCTCATCGGTGCCTTTATTGTGTATCTGTAGCAGCGTCACTTCATCATGATCGGCAGGAGAGCTAGCCATTGCATGCTCAATGTCGGGCAAGCTGATCTCGGCATACAGGCTTCGCCTTACACCCGCTTCGTTGATATCAAAATTTTCACCTTCACGGACTTCTGAGCGCATCTTATAGTTTGCCATCTTGAAAACGAGATTCTCGCTCTCTTCATCTGCGTAAAAGTATTCACTGATGTAGCCATCGAAGTTGCCATCTTTCACTTCAGAGGTTTTGTTGCCTTCTTCTCCGTTAGGATCAGACACCTGAAGATCGGAACTAGAGAGAATAGTTTGATACTTAGCAATCGTATAAGGGGCGACCACGCCATAAGGAGTGTCTGGGTCTTCATTGCCAGGAGGGGTGCTACCGTCACTTGAACTGCTGCCACCGCAGCCATACGTAAGCGACGCCAGCGCAGCGATAAAGATTGGCTTATTCACATTTAACTCACTTATCCATAAGGGGAGAGTGATAATGCACATTTGTACTATTTTATGTCAATTGTCTATTTATCAGAATGTGAGATGCGGCAAATGAAGTAAAACAATCGGCAATCAGGTAAAATATGAACCTAAATGCAATGCAAAAAGGCCACTCTAAACTCGAACGTTATTGAGTGGCCCTAGATTCAATTTAATTTCAAATAACTGATTTTATTATACTTTAAAACTATTCATCAACTCACTGACACTGCCATTGAGAGTTTTGATTTCCGCCGATTCAGTTAATTGATCTTGGCTTAACTTGTTCAGCGCCTCCACGAAACTTTCAATGGTATGCATGTTGGTCGCAATGCTCTGGATCAGGGCGTTTTGCTCGACCGAAGAGCCTGAAATGTCATTATTTAACTGACTCACGGTTTCCATCTTCTCGGTAAGTTTCGCCAACATGCTGACCGCTTGAACAACTTGGGCACGCGTCATTTCACAGTTACTTTTGGTCAACTCAATCGATTTAACCAAACCATCTGATTTAGACTGCAAGCCAGACAGCGCTTCATCAATTTCAGAAGTACTGATTTGAGTTCGGTTGGCTAACGCACGGACTTCATCAGCAACCACCGCGAAACCTCGGCCATGCTCACCCGCTCTCGCCGCTTCAATTGACGCATTCAATGCCAGCAAATTAGTTTGTTCCGCAATTCCTCCAATCACAGACACGATAGACTGGATGCTCTGCGTTTCATTCGCCATTGAGCGAATATCATCAGAGGTGGTGCAGACTTGCTTCTCAAGATCACTGATATAGGTTTCCGTCACGGTGTTAATTTGTTTCGTCTCATCACTGAACACAGCGGCCTCTCTTGCTGCTTCTGCCGCCGACTGAGAACTCTTCTCGACTTCGTTTGATGCTTCAGATAAGCCGTTAATTGCAGAGACCACTTGAACCGTTTCATCAGTGTGAACTTTCAGTACATCGCTGGTTTCTTTACAACCTTCACGAATACTCAGTACCTTAGTATCGAGATCCGAGTTCTTAAATTTGACGTCCTTAACCATCTCTTGCAGACCAATGATGAACAAGTTGATGTCTTTGGCGATATGCCCTAAGTCATCATTCCCCTTCTCAACAAGCCTTTGAGTCAGGTCTCCGTTACCTTGAGATAGATCGTGGACGATTTTTCTCAGTGACACGATTGGGCGGTAGAAGCGATTCAGCAGTAAAATCATCAATATCACCGAGCCAAGCACACATGCCACGATAAGGATACGCGCACTCGACATCACGCCATTCAACTGATTGAGCGCGAGTTCAGGATCGATACTAGATATCATGTACCATTCTTTCTGGCTGCCAATATCCACTTTCTTGGCCATCAAAATTCTCTGGTTGCCATCAATCACACCCTCAATGAATTGGTCAGGCTGTTCAATGGCACTATTGAGTCTCATCTGAGTATCTGCAGAAGATATATTGCTTTGCGGAAGTACGTTTTCGACTGTTGAAGCGACCACCATCCCTTTCTCGTCGATAATAATGCCTTTGGCTTCGTAGATACTGTCCAGCTGTTTAAGCTGAGTTTCCAAATCATCAAATCGAATGTCTGCCATGATGACGCGATCTTGATAGGTGTAAGTCACACCAATCATAGGTACTTGAGTACTCTTGGTGAAAAACAGATCACTAAAAGATAAACCTGATTTCAATTTCGCTTGTTGATACCAAGGACGAGTCGTTGGGTTGTATTTTTCTTTGATTCCAACACCGTTTGGGAAAGACTCTGAAGGACGAGAAGTGTAAGAACGACCATCATCAAAACCCACTACAATCTTGTCAATACCACCGAGCTTAGCGGCAAAATGCATCAGCGCTTCGTTTGGTACTTGGTATGGGGATTTCATGAACTCTTGTGCAACGGAATTGACCGTATCGATGGTGCGCTGGACGGTGCTTTCAATCTGATTAATTTCTATCGTTAACGAGTGATCAATCTCGTTATAAATCGTTTGGTTTACTTGATCAGTCGCCAAGTTAAGCGTGAACCAGTTCGTAAATGCCAAGGCACTGGAACTGACGATCGCCACCATTAAAATCAATTTTCCTTTAAACCCTAGAGACAATTTTGAATTCATAAAACTCATAATCCATATCAACCTATGTCTATTATTTTTATCCGAATGAAATGGTCATTTTTTAGATATTCGAAGATACGGGAAGCAAAACTTGTTCATGCCGTTCCATCGTCACAACCATCAATTTAATTAATATTGTATGCTTAATTGACCGATCATTCTGTGAGCAATCTTGATATATTAAAACTGGCTAAAATAGCCCTGTGACATAGTTATCATTTATGCGTTTTGACTTTCATCTCATTGAATAAAATCACTATAAATTTGTAAAACGTCCAATTTCATAGTGAAAAGTCATATTTCTGTCGATAATTATCATCACCAGATTTTACTGTCCCACGCTACCTAATAGTATGCAAAAATGAGTCTTAACTCACACTTCTACCAACTAACCATTCACTAAAGGCATTCAATATTAAAATTTATTTGTAATACAATAAGCCTTGAGTTATGGTGTATTTGAATCATAACTTAAGTTCTTTCTGGATGCTTTTGTTCAATTCAAAGTGATAATTGAAGCAGCCGCTTTAAGGTCATTGAACGCGTTTAACGTAGAAACTGTCGGGGGATCTCGTTATTCGTTTTTTCACTTGCTATTGATCATTTGTTTTTCCAGACGGCTCGTCCGAACATGCCCATACAGTCACCAGCTGTGTGGGTTTTTTTTACTTTCTTTTCAGACCCGATATACGAGCGGTGTTAAGCCATCGCCAACAATCAGTTAAGTGCACTGGTTTAAGCTTGCGAGGAAAAGTGAGTGAGTTGGTGCTAGAAGGCTTTGAATTTACAAATAGATATAGATATAGAAACAAAAATAGGAATTGAGGCAGTAACAAAGTTGAACAGAGTTTTGAGTAGGTGTAGCTGAGGAAGTAGAAGTAGAAGTAGAAGTAGAAGTAGAAGTAGAAGTAGAAGTAGAAGAGTTTAACGAGGGAACAAAGGGTTGGGTATGGCAGATAAAAACGAACCTCGCTGAGGTATCGCCGCCTAAAAAGACAGGCAATACCCTAGCGAGGTCGTACGTCGATTACTTCTCTAGTTTAGCGAAGTAGTCGAAGATTACTGGTACGTCGTTGTTACCCATTCCTGCGTCAACAGCAGCTTGTAGGCTAGTTGCAGTACCTTGAGCAATTAGAGACTCAGTACCTAGCTCTTCACAAAGAGCAAGGAAGTAACCAAGATCTTTGTTAGCGTTAGCAACAGAGAAACCTAGCTTCTCTTCGCCGTCTACTGCGTAGAACTTACAGAATTGCATGAATGGTGAGTTAGATGGACCTGCAGACATGATGTCAAACAGTTGTTGGCCATCAACACCAGCGCGTTGAGCAACAGCGAAAGCTTGAGACATAGTCGCAACAGTCGTCATACCCATGAAGTTGTTTACAAGCTTAGTAACGTGACCAGAACCTAGAGCACCTAGGTGGAATACGTTTTCGCCTTGCTCTTCAAGAACAGGTTTAACTTTGTTGAAAGTTTCCATGTCGCCAGCAGCCATGATGTTCAGAAGACCATCTTTAGCGTGTGCAGGAGTACGGCCTAGAGGTGCGTCGATCATGCCCGCGCCTTTTTCAGCTAGAGCTGCGCCGATTTTCTTAGTAGAAGCAGGGATAGAAGTACCGAAGTCTACTAATACTGCGCCTTCTTTGATGCCAGCTAGAACGCCGTCTTCGCCGTAAACGATTTTTTCAACAACAGCTGAAGTTGTAAGACAAAACTGAACGATGTCACTTGCAGCAGCTAGTTCTTTAGCAGAAGTGAATGCAGTCGCATTGCCGCGATCTGTAACGCGAGCAACAGCTTCAGCGCTTAGATCCATTACGTTTACGTGGTAGCCGCGCTTTTGTAGGTTTTCAACCATGTTGCCGCCCATAAGACCTAGGCCAATGAAACCGATTACAGGTTTAGTCATGTTCAAACTCCAAATATAGTATTGTATGATTATATGGTCATTATAATAACGACGTCTTTTCCGTTACGCAATAGTTTTAGGGTAATCCTTCAATGCTTAGACGCAAGTTGTGACGGGGATTCACTTTACGAGAAAATATGGTCACGCTTTGTACTTACAAGAGCGATATCCCAATCAAAAAATAACCTATTGATGAAATAATGCACTCTAAATGTCATACGATTAATGAGAATAAGCCACTCCAATAACGATTATTAACCTGCCGTCCCTTTTTTCAGACAAGATTAAGGCTGCCCACTGTCAGTAGTTGACAAATTATTGGAAGACAGTCACTGCCCTAGCCTTAGTAAGGTTTACTGAACACGGGTTTTAAACCAAGTTTTGTCGCCACTTACTAAGCCTGGCACTCTTGCTACTTAGCCTCTAACTAACCAACGCAACCTCTTCCCACCTCGTAGGCTACTGCCTGTTCTGTGCAAACAAAAAAACTCCGAGCTTTCACTCGGAGTTTTTAGTATCTAGCTTCTGTTGCTTCAGCGAATTACAGTTCGATTGAAACCGTTTCACCATCAACATTTAGCATTAGCGTGTTGCCTTCAAGCTTGTGAGACACTTCAACTTGCTCGCCTTCGTTCTTATTAGGAACAAGAAGCGTAAGGATGTTGTGCTCTTTTGATGGCTTGAATTCCACTTCAACGTGACGGTGGATTTCAAGATCTTTGAACTCGTATGGGTCAACTTCGCCAAAACCTTCAACGTTCTTAACTGACGTGATGTTATCAGCAGACTCGTTGATGAAGTTTACGTCTAGGTGCGCAACTTCGCCACGGATAGTGAAAGACTTGTCTGCCACGTCGTTTGCGAAAGTTGTGTGCATTAGCCAAGTCATGTCTTTCTCTTCAGAAAGCGTTGCCTTGTCTTGCATTACGAATACTTTACCTTGAACAAACCAGACCTTACGCTTGTAAGATTCAATTTCAGGAACGAAGTACTTGTAAGATGCCGTTGCATCACCCTCAACCATCTTCACATCAGATTCAGTGTCGAAATCAGAGATGTTGCCGCCCGCTTCGATACAGAAGCGATCTTGGTGGTTTTCGTAGCCCGTGTTCTTGTTCTCGCCGTACTGACCTTTACCGCCAAATAGTGGAAGGTTCTTAGAGAACGTTTGACGACGCCATTTCGTGTGCATATCAACACCGAAACCACCGTAGTAGCCAGTGATTGACGCTAGCGTTTCACCGAATGCATGCAACGTGAATGCGTTTTGGTCACCGTGAGAGTGGCTGATTGAGCCAAACGGAGAACATTTGAATACCATGTGAATATGGTTATCACGCTCAGTCATCTTGTTGTGGAATGCAGCCCAACCCGTGATTGGGAATACTTTCAACAGTGGGTCATTCGATGGTGCTTTCTCTTCAGGTGCATCCCAAAGGAAGTTAAAGCGAAGATCATCGTAACCGAAGTCCCACCAACCGAAGTTGTAGAATTTGGTGTGTGCTTCAGTATCACGGCCTTTCAGTTGGTTGTAGTACCAAACATACTCAGGCTTCTGGTTAACACCTGCGTAATGCTTGATGTTGTAAGCCAGTTTTAGACCTGGGAAATCACCGATTGAAGACTGGTCACAGAAGCTCGCGCGCTTAGAGTGAACAGGCATGCAGTAAAGCGGGAAATCACCTGTGTTTTCGTAGAATGTTTTGTTGAACATGTCTACGCCACAGTATGCTTTCAATAGGTCGAATGCTTCGCCTAGGAATGCAGTTTGCGTGTTCCAGTAGTCAGGACCTTCAGCCCAACCGCCGTCTACACCGCCCCATGGTGGGTAGTGTACTGCGTAGTATTCTAGTGCGTATGCAATGTACTCGCCTGCTTTCGGGTGATCGTGGTAAAGCGCGATACACGTTGGGATGATAGCAGAAGAGATAGAACGAACACCGTGGCTGTTCAGTGGGTTGTTCAATAGATCAACCGTCACTTTCAGGTGGTGCATGATTTCGTCTAGACGCTCAATCAAAGCATCTTGAACTTGCTGACGTTCTTCATCTGTGAAGTAGCCGTGTAGCCAGTCGTAACCCCAAGCCATAGCCGCGATAACACGGAAAGCCGCTTCATCGTTATAGCCACGAGAAGTCACGCCTTCTGGATCGTACGTAGACAGTTTTAGAGTCCAAGCTTTTGCTTTAGCAATTAGCGCTTCGTCTTCTTTCACAACACCAGCAATTGCTAGGTTACGTGTCGCGTTTAGTGCCATTTGGCAATCAACGTACATTTGACGCCAGTAAGGACGCCATAGAGAAGCTTTGCCTACCGTGTCAGCTGGGTACGCTTGAGGCTCTTCGAAAGGAGCAGTCTCAAGGAACTTAACTGTCGAGTTATTGTAGAAATCATCAAACATGCAGTGAGCTTCATCAGCTTTCACTTTCGCTTTGAATTCTTCTAACTGATCTGCTTGAACAAGAAGACGTGGACGTGCTTCGCTCAAGTTGTCTAGGAATGATAGGTCGAAGTCACGTTTCTGTACTTCGATAGGGAGTAGGTCTACAAGATTACCTGCTGAAGTATCATTCTCCAGCTTCATCTTCCTGATTGCATCAAGAGATTTTTGGTCGCTCATTCTAACTCACTTATTTTTCAAGTTGATTGAAAGGAATTAGCAACAATATACGTCTTATTGTAGGACAATTAAATCTATTTCGGTTCGATTGAACCATTTTGTACAGTTTTCGTGATTTAGGTCAGATATCTTCCACCTGACCGTTTTTCCGTTTCGCAGAGCAAAAAAAATGCGACGCCCTTTCGAGTCGTCGCATTCTATTATAATCGTTTTCTATGTATTAGCTTTCAGTTACTGCTTTCGCTTGCTTGCCGCCGTCATCGACCGCTTTAACCAATAGCACACCAACACCACCAACAATCACACCACAAAGTATGAAGACTAGACGTCCCCACATTGGGTTAGTGAGTAGAGCCATTAGCATGATACCGACACCCGCTACCGCAATCAGTTTACCAAGCATTTCACGCTGTTTGTTATCCAGTACTTTCTGTTCTGCTGACTCCGCAACTAATGGAGTAGACAGGTTACCGAAGAACTTATCAACGTCTGCTTGACGCTTCTCAGTTAATGGCTTGTAGAACAGAGTTGATAGGATGAAGAAACCACCTGTCAGCGTAATGTGAGCAATCAGACCGATAGCAACCTTAACATCAGACCATTCACGGCTTGTTAGCTCTTCTAGACCGAAGATTGAAGACACCATTTCAGCGTTAACAACGAAACCCACGTAGTAAGAAACAAAACCACCAACCACTAGCGTACCCCAACCAGCCCAGTCCGGAGTCTTCTTAATAAAGAAGCCAAGGAATGCAGGAATTGTCATTGGGAAGCCGATCAGTGCGCCTACATACATCATGGTATCGAACAGGCTCAAACCTTTAAGCGAGTTGATGAACTGTGCAATAAGGATGATAGCAATACCAAACACGGCAGAAGTAATCTTAGAAACCGTTACTAGTTCTTTTTCGCTAGCCGTACCTTTACGAACGATTGGTTCATAGAAGTTCTTAACAAAGATACCCGAGTTACGGTTTAGACCAGAATCCATTGAAGACATTGTCGCTGCAAACATCGCCGCAACTAGAAGGCCAACCATACCTGCTGGCATGTACTCTTGTACGAAGTATAGGTAGGCAAAGTCACCCGCTTTCTTACCTGCTTCTGGGTAAGCTGCTGCTAGGTCGACACCTTGACCTGCAATGTACCAAGAAGGCATGAACCAGATAAATACACCACAAAGCATTAGCACACACGCTAGTAGCGCTGCTTTCTTCGCGTTCTTTGAGTCTTTAGCCGCTAGGTAACGGTAAGAGTTAAGCATGTTGTTAGTAATAGAGAACTGCTTCACGAAGATGAAGAATGCCCAAATGCTGAAGATGCTTAAGTAGTTAATGTTGTTACCAGAAAGGAAAGAACCGCCTTCCGCTACAGGGAAGTTATTCACGATTTCACCAACACCGCCACCTTGAACAACAGCAACAACAGCACATGTCACGGTTACTGCCATGATGATAACCATCTGCATAAAGTCAGATGCAATTACCGCCCATGAACCACCCGTTACAGACATTGCCAATACAACCAAACCGGTAATCCAGATAGTTGCTGTCATGTCGAAACCGAAGATACCAGAAGCGATGATTGCTAGTGCGTTTAACCATACACCGGCAGAAACAACACTGTTTGGCATTGAAGACCAAGTGAACACTTGTTCGTTAGTCGCACCGAAACGCATACGAATTGCTTCGATTACCGTTACTACACGTAGTTGACGGAACTTTGGAGCAAAATATGCGAAGTTCATGAAGTAACCAAATGCGTTGGCTACGAAGATGACCGCTACTGCAAAACCATCGTTATACGCTTTACCTGCCGCACCGGTGAATGTCCATGCACTAAACTGGGTCATAAAGGCGGTTGCACCAACCATCCACCACAACATGTTACCGCCCCCGCGGAAGTAGTCACTGGTGGTACTTGTAAATGTTCTAAACATCCAACCTATCGCAATCAAGAATAGGAAATAAATGCCGACAATAATCGTGTTGAGTTCCATCGTGTATCCTTTGTCCGTTGTATTTTGTTATGAGGACTATAGGAAATCTCAAACTTTATTTGTAGTACAATAATCCAAATAAGTGATGGCGATCTTATTTTGATTGATTAAGTTAATTATATATATGACATAGGATGGAATATGGCCAATCCATTAAGGAAATTACTGGTGTTTGAGATGAAAACTCAAAAAACCAAGACCAAAGAACATCACACCCATTAAAATCAAAGACTTATAAAAAAGCGAGACTTTGCACACTTATTAACAAATACAACCAAACACATATAAATATAAAATTCTCAAAAATAATAAAAGCCAAATCTGAGCTAAATCCCCCTCATTTATCACACAATAAACCAGCGTTTTTTATCTATTGAGAGTGGATAATTTCATTAGAATTCTACTTAAATTAATCAATATAGAAGAGGCATATCCAGTTCAAACGATGGTAGATTCAAAATATACAAAAATGAAAAATCATGGATGACGCATAATTATTTGGGGGTCGAGAGTGTCTAAAAACGAATATCGAGCGTAATATTATTTTTATTATGATGGTAAAGAGAACGACCGCTAGGCGTATACAAGAAGGAACTGGCTTAAGAAGGAGTTAAGCGAGGATGAACCAAAACAGTGCCACACATGGTGCAACACGCTTTCTAAAAACAAAAAAGCATGCACTTGGCATACCTTTTTGATTGGTTCAAATGAAGTTGAAAACCGTGTTTAGCTTGCAGTGGCTAAACGGTGGTTAGCGTCTTGCAAGTGAGCGGCTGACATTGTACGAGCTTTTTCACTGTCGCCAGCCATAATCGCTTCATAGATTCTACGGTGTTCATTGATACATGTGCTGCCCTCTTCAGAAGAGTGCACGATGAAGTTAACGAACATGGTCGTCAGAATATTGCCGAATGGCAGGTAGAAATCGTTACCTGTCGCATTAAAGATCAAGCTATGGAAACGAATATCGATGTCTGTCCAACGTTCTTGGTCAAACACTTCTGCGTCATCCACTTCAACCATCTTCTGGAAGATCTCTGAAAGCTCGATACGTTGCTCAGCAGTCGCAAATTTTGCAGCTAATGCACACGCTTCAGGTTCAATCGCACGGCGAAGGCCTAAAAACTGAGAACAGAATTGGTCTATGTCGGTTAGACCATCCATCCATTCAATCAGTTGAGGATCAAGAAAGTTCCAGTATGCGCGATCTACTACACGAGTACCGATTTTCGGGCGGGACTCTAACAGACCTTTAGAAGTCAGTAGTTTAACGGCTTCACGAAGTGCCGTACGGCTGATACCAAACTGTTCACACAGCGCCATTTCACCAGGAATAATAGAACCTTGTGGCAGTTCACCAGACAAGATTCCACGAGCGATTTCACGCGCTACTTGCACGTGCAGGCTGCGCTTCGAGCCCGAGATTGAATTAAAAGTGCTAACCATAAGTTCACTTATTTTATATGTTATGTTTATGTATTATTTAAGGATCACTATAACAGGATTTCAACCTAGCGCCAATTGAGTAAATTAGCAACGAGTCGTGCCCTATTAATTTACTCAATGAATCAAACACTTATAAAGCATCTAACTCCATACCGCTAGAAACATTATGTTACACCATTCATAAATCCGTCATCAAAAGGCATCGGTTCTGTCATCCTCGATTCCTATACTTCCTTCCAACAAATCACTCAATTGGACTGACATAATGAAACCGACAAAAACAAATCTCACGCTTAAGAGCGCTATTACTGCTGCGCTGATTTTTTCTGGTTCTGCATTAGCAATGGATACACGATACGAAGATCGCTCTGGCAACTTGGTTGCTGATGTTCCTCAAGATGAATCACAATGGGTTGACCCAAACACGCTAATTTTTGCTTATACGCCAGTTGAAGATCCTGCAGTATACGCTGATGTGTGGAGCGAGTTTTTGAGCCACCTTGAAAAAACAACGGAAAAGACGGTTCGTTTCTTCCCTGTTCAAAATAACGCTGCTCAAATTGAAGCAATGCGTTCAGGTCGCCTACATATCGCAGGTTTCAACACAGGTTCTACACCACTGGCGGTTAACTGTGCAGGCTTTGCCCCATTCACAATGATGGCTGCAGAAGATGGCTCTTTCGGTTACGAAATGGAAATCATCACTTACCCTGGTTCTGGCATTGAGAAAGTGGAAGACCTAAAAGATAAGAACCTAGCGTTCACATCACAAACGTCTAACTCTGGCTTCAAAGCACCTTCTGCTATTTTGGACGCTGAATACCAGCTTCAACCTGATCGAGATTTCAAACCAGCATTCTCTGGCGCACACGACAACTCTATTTTGGGTGTGGCGCACAAAGATTACGATGCTGCAGCAGTTGCTAACTCAGTATTGAACCGCATGCTTTCACGGGATGTTGTGAAAGAAGACCAAATCAAGAGCATCTACAAATCTCAAACCTTCCCGACGACCGCTTACGGCACAGCGCACAACCTGACGCCAGAGCTGCAAGAGAAGATTCAAAAAGCGTTCTTCACTTTCGATTGGGAAGGCACAAAGCTTCAAGAAGAATTTAAACGTAACGGCGAAGCGCAGTTCGTTCCTATTACTTACAAAGAGCACTGGGAAGTGATCCGCACTATCGATACGGCAAACAAAGTCTCTTATACGTGTAGCTAAGTTCAACCGAACTAAAAAGCCAATCACACACTGATAAAACTAACTGCAGGTGTAATCGCCTGCAGTTATTCACCACTCTTTCCGGTTTACTTTCCATGCCTGTCTCAGGCGAACTCTTAGTACACCGCTCTTATAGGAATTCTATGTCTACTCTTACCCTTAAAGGGCTTACCAAGCACTACTCCAGTTCTGATAAAGCCCTTACCAACGTTAGCTTGTCGGTCAATGCCGGTGAAGTGGTTGGTTTAATTGGTCCATCTGGTGCGGGTAAATCAACGCTTATCCGTTGTATTAATCGGCTCACCGAACCCACCAGCGGCGAAGTGATCTTTTCCAATACCAATCTAGAAACGCTGTCTAAGCGACAACTGAGACAATCACGCCGTGAAATCGGGATGATTTTCCAAGAGTACGCGCTGATTGAGCGTTTGACGGTGATGGAAAACGTACTTTCAGGACGTTTGGGTTACGTGAATTTCTGGCAAAGCTTTACTCGCCGTTTCCCTGAATCGGATATCCAAGCCGCTTATGCGCTACTCGACCGTGTTGGATTGTTAGAACACGCCAATAAAAGGGCCGATGCTCTGTCGGGTGGTCAGCGTCAACGTGTTGGTATTGCACGTGCACTTGCTCAGAAACCGAAATTACTGTTGATTGATGAACCAACGGCCGCACTTGATCCACGTACAGCGCGCCAAATCATGCGACTGATCAGTGAGATTTGTTCAGAGCAACAGCTCCCTGCCATCATCAATATTCACGATGTTCAATTAGCAAAGCAGTTTGTTGACCGTGTTGTCGGCTTAAATGCAGGTTGTGTCGTATTTGATGACAAACCAAACCTGCTCACTGAATATGTTTTAACGCAAATCTACGGTGAAGAAGACTGGAGTCAACAAGCAGAAGAAGAGGCCGATGACCTCATCATCACAAGTCCTCGCCTGTCTGAGGCAACAATATGACTCAACCATATCCAAATCAAGTTCAGCAGCATTTAAAGTCAGGAAAACAGAATTCCAAACAATACCCGACACAGTGGACAAAGCCGCCACTGATTTCTAGCCCATGGCTGCGCTGGAGCTTAATCATCATTGTGGCGGTTTACTTGTACCTTGCGACTCAATCGGTACACGTCAACTGGACTCGAATTTACGAAGGCAGCGAACGCGGCTGGCAGTTCATTTTGGCTTTCATGAACCCAGATTTTGGTGGCCGTTGGAACAACACCTCACAAGGTTTGATTGAGAGTTTAACCATGACCCTCACATCGACCGTGGCGGGTGTCCTTCTTTCAATTCCATTCGGGTTAGGCGCAGCGAAAAACCTTGCCCCTACGCCTGTTTACTTGTTCTGTCGTGCGTTTATTTCGGTTGCGCGTAGCTTACAAGAAATCATCGTAGCGATTCTGTGTGTTGCTCTATTTGGCTTTGGTACGTTTGCGGGGTTTGTCACGCTCACCTTCGCGACCATCGGCTTTCTCGCAAAATTGTTTGCCGATGAAATTGAAGCCATTGACCCAGCACCACTGACCGCAATGCGTGCAACGGGCGCAAGTTGGTTACAACAAGTGAATTACGCGATTCAAGCGCAGGTAATGCCGCGCTTCATCGGACTTTCGATGTACCGACTCGACATCAACTTTCGTGAGTCAGCCGTGATTGGCATTGTTGGCGCAGGTGGTATCGGCGCAACGTTAAACACAGCAATGGACCGTTACGAATACAGCGCAGCAGCCGCTATTCTATTGATTATTATAGTGATTGTGATGTTGTGTGAATACCTATCAACCATCATCCGTAAGCATGTGCAGTAAGGAACGACCAATGAGCACGCTAAATGAAACACCGACAAGCGCCATCAATCGTACCCAATGGCAGCGTTACGACAGTAAACAGAGCCTCATGCTTTGGCTAGGCTGGCTTTGCTTTGTTGCTTTGACAGTATTCGCATGGCAAGTCATGAACAAGGATACGATTTGGTACTTTGTGACTGACTCACCCAACCAATTTGCTGATATCTCTTCACGTATGTGGCCACCAAGATGGAGCTACTTAGAATCTCTTTGGAGCCCGTTGTGGGACACCATTAACATCGCGACACTTGGCACACTGTTGGGGATCGTACTCGCGTTTCCAGTAGCGTTCTTAGCTGCACGTAATACAACGCCAAGCATGACGTTTATCAGACCTATCGCGCTGTTCATCATCGCGGCAAGTCGTTCAATTAACTCGTTAATTTGGGCATTGTTATTGGTAGCAATCATCGGCCCAGGCTTGTTGGCCGGTATCATTGCGATAGCGCTACGTTCAATTGGCTTCGTGGCGAAGTTAATGTATGAAGCGATTGAAGAAGTGAATGCAACACAGATGTCTGCAATCCAATCGACCGGAGCTTCTCCGCTGCAGGTATTGAACTACGGCATTCTTCCGCAAGTGATGCCAAGTTTCATCGGCACGAGCTTGTTCCGTTGGGATATCAATATTCGTGAGTCTACGGTTTTAGGCTTGGTCGGCGCTGGCGGTATCGGCTTGAAATTGCAAGAATCGATGGCGATGCTGGCATGGCCTCAAGTGACTGTGATTTTCTGTGCGATTCTAGGGCGTGTTGATCTTTCGTGAGTGTTTTTTGAACAGCATGGTAAAGAGTTATAATTTGCTTCGCCAAAAGTAAAACCATAACCAATACCATGCCAAGAACAATGCTAACTGATATTCGCTGGGAACTGCTACTCCAAGTTATGAAAAGTACAGGTCGTATTTACGATAAAACTGAACATCGAATGACATTTGAAGGAATACTTTATCGAATGAGAACAGGTATTCCTTGGCGAGATCTACCCTCTGAGTTCGGAGAGTGGAGTACCGTTTACAGACGATTTAATCTTTGGTCAAAGAAAGGGATTTTAGATAATCTTTTCAAAAGTTTATCTAACATGGCTGATTTTGAATGGGTATTTCTTGATGGCTCTATAGTTAGAGCACATCAGCATAGTACAGGTGCAGCTACTGAAAGTTCAGAGCAAATAGGAAAAAGTCGCGGGGGCAACTCAACAAAAATTCACTTAGCCGTAGATAGTGGTGGCCTGCCGATTTGCTTTGATTTATCAGAGGGACAACGCCACGATATAGTGCATGCCGAAAGCTTAGTTGAGCAACTCGATGAAGTTAATACCATCGTTTGTGATAAAGGATATGACAGCGAACCTTTCCGTACTTTTGTTAAGGAACGTGGCGGAGAAACGGTAATTGCTAAACGCAATTACGGACAAGATATAGACAAAGACAGTATGGATTGGTGTTTATACAAGTATCGTCACTTGGTCGAAAATGCCTTTGGGAGAATTAAGCATTATCGAGCTATTTCAAGTAGATATGACAAGCTAGAAAGGAATTATGCCAGCATGTTATCGCTGGCATTCATGTTAATGTGGCTACCGATGTATTGTTGAACGCGAAATGTACAGCAAAGATCAACACGCCCTAGTGACGGTCATCTTCTCCGAATGGGTGGCAGCCAAAGCAAGAAAAGCCCTTATCTAAATAATAAAAACAACGTCAAATAGACGGTTAGTTAGGATCAAAGCCTACTCAGTGAGTAGGCTTTTCGTTTGTTGAAACGTAATAAACATTTTTCACCATCAGAACCGCACTTCGTTGACCACAGTCCCTACCCCTTCAATCGTGACACTCACTTGGTCCTTGTCGGACAAAGCATAAGTTCTACCTGGCGTGCCCATGAAAATTAGATCGCCCGGTTTGAGGGTAAAATAATGGCTCAAATAGCTCACGACTTTTCTTGGCTTGTGGATCATGAACGAAGTATTTTCTTGTTGAACCACTTTACCGTTAACACGAGTGGTTAACTCAACATTGTTGTAATCAATGCCGCGCACAATTGTGTTGCCAACTGGGCCAAAACCATCGGAAGCTTTCGCTCGGAGCCATTGTAAATCGGCGCCTTGCCAACTTCTTTCAGTAATATCGTTGCCCACCGTGACGCCAAAGATCGCTTGTTCGGCTTCTTCTTCACTGGCTTGACTGAGCTCTCTACCAATCACAACCACCAGCTCGCCTTCAAAATGAACATTTCTTGCTTTTGGTGGCACTTGAATCACTTCGCCCGTGAGAATCAAAGAAGAAGGAAGTTTAAGAAACATCGGCGGTGGTGCATCGGCAGGTGAGGCTAAGTGGCTAGCGAAGTTCATCCCGACGGCGAAGACTTTCTCTGGTTTTGTCGGTAGTAACACCTCAACCGACTCTAACGGGATCGAATTTTTTGCTACCGAATATTCGCCAAAGAGATCGCCGCTGACCGGTAACACTGCGTCATTGTCTAGCTTTCCATAGCTGATTTTGTCTTGGTATTGATAACGGACGAAATGCTCACTGCTCACCTCAACTTTCTTATTTTCTGCCGCCAATGTGACACCAGACATCGCAACTATTGCCAATAACCACTTCATCCTTGAATCCCTTTATTTTTAAATCCTAAACTATACTTTAGCCCACTCTGTAAGATTCGAAGGAAAAGGGAAGCTCCGTTGCCCCATCCTCTTTCCCCCCTTCTTATAAAAGCAGCACGCATAAAAAAACCGAGCAACTCGCAGTGAGTTACTCGGTTTGACTTATTCCCGATGTATTCAGTCGTTGTTGGTATCAACGAACGATTTGCAATCACGACTGAATTCAATGTGATGCTTCGTTCCCGCAAAGCACCACATCAATACATGCCATCGTTAAACGGCATGTATGTTAATCATTTACAGTTGAGCAAATGATCCTTCCCACGAGTATGTCTCACCCGCGAACTCAACAGTGTGAGTTGCTTGCTGCGTGTCTTCAGCTTGGTTTGAGATACCGTAGTGGTAAGTGTTGCCAGAAGTAGTCTGAATGCGAACAACAGTCCCGACACTGTTATGGCCCACAACAGATACTGATTTAACTAGACCACGAGCGCCTACAGAGGCTTCGATAGACTCGTTAAAGTAACCATGCGTTTCTAGTACAGAAGCAAACACGTGGTTTTGACCAGACTGACGTAAGATGAACGCAGGCTCACTCTTAAGGTTGAAGTCTGGATCGTTAGCACCAGTGCGAGCAAAAATCACTTCGCTGCCCGCATTCGCGCTGGTTACTAGGCTGTAGTAGCTGCTGTCATGTAGCCAGCTTACTAGAGAACCTTCTTCGTTTACTTTACCTGAAGCAACGTTCCATAGATGTTGGTAACCGTTATCTTCACCTAGCGGCTTAAGCGTTTTTTCCATGTTGTAATCAAAGTCAGTACGGATGATCTGGCCAGAGTGGTGAACTGGTAAGTCGTACTGGTGCTCAGCGTCAGCTTCGATGCGGTACACATCAATCACTAGCGGTTTTTCGAACTCAGGAAGTTCAGCAAGAATCACGCTGCGTTGCATGTCTACGCCAGTGTAGTACTCAGAAATGGTGCCGCTCATGCCTTGTAGAGACTGGTCGTCTGCTACGAAGAAATGCTTCTGACCAAACTTAGACTCAGCCAATGCTGTGTTGAAGTTGTTCTGTGTTTTCTGATCAACCGTTACTGTGTTGTGAGCAACCGTCTGCTTACAGTAAGACTTGTTCTCTGGGATGTAGCGACCGCCAAACTTAGGCTCAACGTTTACCCAGCGACCAAAACCGTAATCGTGCAGTACTTCGTGGCCACGGTTGAATACGCTTAGGTGTAAGCCATCGTAGTGACCATGGTCTAGCGCAGAGTGGTACTGGTGATCAGAGCCGTGCTGACCAAACCAGATCAACGCCATTGTGTCGTCGTCTTGCTCATCACGGTGACGAAGGATGCTTACGCCACCTTTTTCGCCTTCAGGGCCGTCCGTTACAAACAGGCTACCCCAGTTAAATGCTTTGATGTCGGCTGCTGCATCAACCGCGTCAGACAGTGTTTTACCCGAAGCATGAACCCAAACGTTTTGTTGGTGATCAGCCATGCCAAGCAGAGTTTCAGTCTGCTCGTAACGGTGGTAACACACAGACGTTGCCATGATAACGCCTTCATCGTTGATAGAGATTGTCTTCGATGAATCGTTCAGAGCTGGCAATGTACCGTCTGGGAATGCTGTTTTGAATACAGAGTACGACGTTGTCTTGATCACTGAGTCGTTGAATTCATAGATACCAACTTCTGGCTGACGACGTTCAATTGCTTCTGCGAACAGGTAGATTGGACGTAGCGAGAAACGGTGGTAGTAAGGACCTTCCATGTAGTAGCCGTCTGGCGAAAACAGTTGGTCAAGTTGTGCTAAGAAACCGCCGCTTACTTTGTCTAGTTTCAGGCCGTAAAGCGCTTTGTCTACAGACTCTTGGTCGTTGATTGCGTAACCACAGATACCTACCGCTGCCACAGCCCATAAGCCGTGGTTGTGTACGATATCGAAGTCGTGTGCGTAAGTCACAACGAACATTTCGATCATTTGCTTAAGAAGATCGTCTTCGATCAGACGCTTTTGCTCTTCAGAGATCGTGTGGTAAATACAGCTGTACGCACAAGAAGCGTAAAGCATCCACATGTTCTCGTTCAACGTTTGGTGGAACAACTTACCCGGAGGGTTAGAGTCACGGCTTACGTTGCTTTCAAGCGTTGGGTATACCGTCGCGTACGCAGTTAACATATCAACGATGTAGTCACGGTATTTTGTTTCCTCAGTGATAAGGAACAAACGGCCGGCTAGATCCATGTGGATGTAGTTTTGCTTGTGACGGTTATGTTCGTAACCGCCGCCTTCACCGTGACCTGGAACTTCAATGCCAACTTCAACCATGTAAGCGTCAGTTTGTTTAATATCGCGAGTCAGTGCGTTACCTAAAAGGCTATCCTTGCCAAGTTCTTTACGAAGCTCTGCTGCTTCATCAAAGTTAAGTAAAAGTGGTTGATAGCTCATTATTATTTCCCCTGCTCTGCTGTGCTTGCTAATTCTGGGTTTAAAATTATTTCTACTGAGTAGAAGCCTGTCCAGCTGTATACTTTGCCGTTCAGTTCTACTTTGTGTTCAGTGCTGTCAGTCGCGCCAAGTTGGTTGCTGATCATCACTGTCACGTTTGATTTCTCTGTCGTAATTTCTACTACTGAACCGATATTGGTGTGAGCCACTACTTTGATGTCTTTCACAACACCACGTGCACTTACAGATTGCTCGAATTCTTCGTTGAAGTAACCGTGCGTTTCAACAACAGAAGCAAACAGTGTTGTTTCGCCTTTGCTGCGTAGAATGAATGCAGGCTCTGAACGTAGGTTGAAGCTTGGGTCGTTAGCGCCAGTGCGAGTAAAGATCACTTCAGCATTGTCGTTAGACGTTGCACCTAGCCAAGTGTAGTACGTGTTGTTTTGTAGCCAGCTTACAAGTGCTGTGCCCTTCACTTCACCGCTTGCCACGTTCCATAGGTGTTGGTAACCGAAATCGTCACCTAGAGTGTTTAGCTCTTTGTTTGCTTGGTATTCAAAGTTAGTGCGAACAATCTGACCTTGATATTGGTGTGAGTAGTCGTACTGATGCTCACCTTCACCGCCTTTCTCAGAATCTAAACGGTAAAGATCTAATAGTAGCGGAGATTCTAATTCTTCAAGGTTTAGCATGAACACGCTGCGTTGCATGTCAAAACCTTCGTAATGATCGTTAGCAAATGCGCTCATGCCATTGATTTGCTCGTCTTCTACTTTGAAGAAGTGCGGCAAGCCGTGTACTGCATCTGCACGTTCAACGTCAAAGTTGTTCTGACATTTTTCATCAATCGTTACTGCGTTATGTGCAATTGTTTGACGAGCGTAAGATTTGTTTTCGTCTAGGTAACGGCCGCCGAATTTAGGCTCAACGTTCACCCAACGACAGAAGCCGTATTCACGCAGTACTTCTTGACCACGGTTGAAGAAAGAAATACCCAGCGTATCAAAGTTACCGTGACCCATGCCGTGTTGGCCGTAGTTCATCACTAACTGAGAAACGTCGCCTTTCTTATCCTGCATACGGATAAAGCCTTGCGCGCCGTTGTGACCTTGAGGGCCTTCGTTCAATTCAACACTTGGCCAGAAAGGCATGCCGATTTCTTGCTCAGCAGACGCCGCTTCATAAGCTTTAGATAGCTCAAGACCACATGGGTGCATCCAAACTGCGTCTTGAATCTTCGCCATACCAAGAATGTTTTGGTCAACGCCGTTTTCAGATGAGTAATGTTTGCTGTAAACGCTCACTGCAACCTGAACACCCATGTCTGTAATACCCATTGTGCGAGATGCATCGTTCAGAGCTGGGAATTCGCCGTTCGGGTAAGCCGTCGCAAGCATCGCTTGTACTGTGTTACCAATCACGCCGCCTTTGTAGTTGTAGATATCCACTTCAGGCATATGACGGTGAATCACTTCAGCGAACACACACGTTGGACGAATCGCATAACGGTGGTAGTAAGGACCTTCCATGTAGTAGCCAGACGGTGCAAACAGCTGAGAAACTTGCGCTAGGAAGCCGCCAGTGTCGTTACGGTCAATGCCGTACACCGACATTTCAAGGTACTCACGCTTGCCAAGAGCAAGACCACAAATACCGACAGCCGCTACTGCCCAAATACCGTGATTGTGAATTCGGTCGAAGTCGTGTGCGTATTTAACCGTGAACATTTCTAACATTGGTTCAAAAATACGAGACTCAATATTGTCGCGTTGTTCTTGTGTCAGGGTTGAAGCAACACAAGAGTAAGCTAAGCTTGAGAACATTAACCAGCAGTGTTCGTTCAGGATTTGGTGGAACAAACGACCTGTAGGGTTAGTGTTTTTCTGTACGTGGTAATCAAACGTTAGGTATTTGTCTGCGTACTCTTCTAGTAATTCTGTAACAAAGTCAGCGTACTTTTGCTCTTTAGTGATCAAGAACATGCGACCAGCTAGATTCATGTACGTGTAATTTTGCTTATGGCGGTTATGTTCGTAACCACCAGCCTCACCATGACCTGGGACATCAATAGGTAAACGCATGAATGCTTCTAGATCTTTCGCGTTCGCTGCAATGGTTTTGCCCATTAAGCTAGAACGGCCCACTTCAAGGTGAAGTTGCTCTATTTCTGCTTCAGTCAACAATACTGGTTTAGTCGTCATATTCTTTGTCACCCTCAATAAAGAGTTTATCTGCTTAAACTTTGATTAAATTTTCAAACTCCATATAAAGTAATACAATATGAGCTTTAATTATACCTATTCGTCGCTAAATGATGAGTAGAGTCACATAATTAGCCATAAGTCATTGATGTAGCTGGCTAATGGTAAATATTAGCCATTTATTAAGTTGTTGATTTATTTAGGCTATATAAAGTATCGCTTGATCAATATCACACAAATTTAGATATATTGTATTACAATTAGGCTCATTCCCTTATGATGGATGCAAGTTAAGTAACACTTAAAAGATTTAAACAGATTAGGAGATACACAATGAACTCTTTCTTTATCCTAGATGAAAACCCATGGGAAGAACTTGGTGGCGGCATTAAGCGTAAAATCGTTGCTTACACTGACGATCTAATGGCAGTACACCTATGTTTTGATAAGGGCGCGATTGGCCACCCTCATACTCACGAAATCCATGACCAAATCGGTTACGTAGTTCGTGGTAGCTTCGAAGCTGAGATTGAAGGCGAAAAGAAAGTCCTTAAAGAAGGCGATGCTTACTTCGCTCGTAAACACATGATGCACGGTGCAGTTGCACTAGAGCAAGACAGCATCCTTCTTGATATCTTCAACCCTGCGCGTGAAGATTTCCTAAAATAATAAACAGCGCAACCTCAGTTGCTAAGGTAAGCATATGAAATCATTAAACATCGCGGTCATTGGCGAGTGCATGGTTGAGCTACAAAAGAAACAAGACGGGCTTAAGCAAAGTTTCGGTGGCGATACACTAAATACTGCACTTTACTTGTCTCGCTTAACAAAAGAGCAAGATATCAACACGAGCTACGTAACAGCGCTAGGCACTGACCCATTCAGTACCGACATGTTAGAAAAGTGGCAAGCGGAAGGTATCGACACTAGCTTAATTGCTCAGCTTGATCACAAACAACCAGGGCTTTACTACATCGAGACCGATGAAACTGGTGAACGCAGTTTCCACTACTGGCGTAATGATGCTGCAGCAAAGTTCATGTTTGACCAGGAAGACACGCCTGCTCTACTTGATAAGTTATTCTCTTTTGATGCGGTTTACCTAAGTGGTATTACGCTTGCTATCTTGACAGAGAATGGACGCACGCAGCTATTCAACTTCTTAGACAAATTTAAAGCGCAAGGCGGCCAAGTATTCTTCGACAATAACTTCCGTCCAAAACTTTGGGAAAGCCAACAAGAAGCGATTTCTTGGTACTTGAAGATGCTTAAGTACACTGACACGGCTCTACTGACGTTCGATGACGAGCAAGAGTTGTACGGCGACGAAAGCATTGAACAGTGTATTGCACGTACGTCTGAATCTGGTGTGAAAGAGATCATCATTAAACGTGGTGCTAAAGACTGCTTAGTAGTTGAAAGCCAAAGCGCTCAGTACGTTGCTCCAAACCCAGTAGACAACATTGTTGATACTACAGCGGCTGGCGACTCGTTCAGCGCGGGCTTCCTAGCTAAGCGCTTAAGCGGTGGCAATGCACGTGATGCAGCGTTGGCAGGTCATATTGTGGCAGGGACTGTGATTCAGCATCCAGGTGCTATCATTCCTCTAGAAGCGACGCCTGATCTGTCTCTATAATTACGCACTTTAACTATTAATCAAGGGTTTGCTTAGTTGAAAGCAAGCCCACATTTAACGTGAGAAAGAATTCATGACTACATTAAATGAACAACTAGCAAACCTAAAAGTAATTCCTGTAATCGCTATCAACCGTGCTGAAGACGCTATCCCTCTAGGTAAAGCACTTGTTGAAAACGGCATGCCATGTGCAGAAATCACGCTACGTACAGAATGTGCAATCGAAGCGATTCGCATCATGCGTAAAGAATTCCCAGACATGCTAATTGGTTCAGGTACTGTACTGACTAACGAGCAAGTTGACGCATCTATCGAAGCTGGCGTTGATTTCATCGTAAGCCCAGGTTTCAACCCGCGCACTGTTCAATACTGTATCGATAAAGGCGTTGCAATCGTACCGGGTGTTAACAACCCAAGCCTAGTTGAACAAGCAATGGAAATGGGCCTTCGCACGTTGAAGTTCTTCCCTGCTGAACCTTCTGGCGGTACTGGTATGCTTAAAGCACTAACAGCGGTTTACCCTGTTAAATTTATGCCTACTGGTGGCGTAAGCTTGAAGAATGTAGATGAATACCTATCGATCCCTTCTGTACTTGCGTGTGGCGGTACTTGGATGGTTCCAACTAACCTTATCGACGAAGGTAAGTGGGACGAACTAGGCAAGCTTGTTCGTGACGCAGTTGATCACGTTAACGCTTAATCTGTTTTAGATTGAGTGATGAAGCCTCACCTCGGTGGGGCTTTTTGTTATCTGTCATTTATTGCGCTGACTAACCGTAAAACACGCTCAATCAACATTATGTTTCCCCCACACCTTATCGCCTTTCTCTCTATGGGCTCGTCCAGCTCCGCGACTAAGACAGGCAATAACAAGTAATGTAAGCTTTCAATCGACTTCAGCACGCATCTAACGAAGCGTTACTGGTGCCCCCTATCGCCTATCCAGCTTCTTATCCAGCCCCTTACCCAGCAATGTTCCTTTTCGATACGTCATCAAGCATCTCTCATGGCATGCACTGAAGACCACAATAGACAAAGTGCACCGCAAAATGTGTCCCGTCCGTCCAGTTTAACGCCCACTCAGTGACAAAAATTCCAAATATGCACCTCTATGGCACGAAAAAATGAATAAATAGCATAGAAAGGCTACAGAGCCGCAGACAAACAGAAAATAGCGAAGTGAAAACAATGAGCTACACTTGAAATCCCGATACAGAATTTTTCAGTATAGAGTTCCAAATTAACGTGAATGTCGTCGCACAACACACCAATTTGTAGCACATTTGTTACGGTTATAATTAAAATCTTATAGATACGGCAAAGTAAGCGCTTTTGTTTATATTGTAATACATATAAACATTTAACCCTCAATTTATTTTAGATCTCAAACAAAATACACTCACATTTAAATTCAATTAAAACAAATACTTATATAACCACGTGTTAGAGGCCGAAAAATCAATGCGACCTAGATCATACTAAAGACATATTGTAGTACAAATAAACCTTGGGACGCGTTAATCTAAGCCCAGTTAATTATGATATTTAAAAGGCTGAAAAGATGACTATTGATACTTTTGTTGTTCTCGCCTACTTCTTCTTTTTAATCGCGATTGGTTGGATGTTCCGTAAGTTCACCACCTCTACAAGTGATTACTTCAGAGGGGGCGGCAAAATGTTGTGGTGGATGGTTGGTGCAACTGCCTTCATGACACAATTTTCAGCATGGACGTTTACAGGTGCCGCAGGACGCGCATTCAATGACGGTTTCGTTATTGTAATCCTATTCTTAGCCAATGCTTTTGGCTACTTCATGAACTATATGTACTTCGCTCCAAAGTTCCGCCAACTTCGTGTGGTAACGGCGATCGAAGCTATTCGTCAGCGCTTTGGTAAAACGTCTGAACAGTTCTTCACATGGGCAGGTATGCCGGACAGCCTTATCTCTGCAGGTATCTGGCTAAACGGTCTAGCTATCTTTGTAGCAGCGGTATTCAACATCCCAATGGAAGCTACCATTGTGGTAACGGGTATGGTTCTAGTATTGATGGCAGTAACCGGCGGCTCTTGGGCGGTTGTTGCTTCTGACTTCATGCAAATGCTTGTAATCATGGCCGTGACAATCACTTGTGCGGTAGCAGCTTACTTCCACGGTGGCGGCTTAACTAACATTGTTGCTAACTTCGACGGCGACTTCATGTTAGGTAACAACCTAAACTACATGAGCATCTTCATCCTTTGGGTTGTATTCATCTTCGTGAAGCAGTTCGGTGTAATGAACAACAGCATCAACGCATACCGTTACCTATGTGCAAAAGACAGTGAAAACGCACGTAAAGCGGCAGGCCTAGCATGTATCCTTATGGTTGTTGGTCCACTAATTTGGTTCCTACCACCTTGGTACGTTAGTGCATTCATGCCTGAGTTCGCTGAGCAATACACATCAATGGGCGACAAAGCCGGTGATGCTGCTTACCTAGCATTCGTACAAAACGTAATGCCAGCAGGTATGGTTGGTCTTCTTATGTCAGCAATGTTCGCTGCAACGATGTCTTCTATGGATTCAGGTTTGAACCGTAACGCTGGTATCTTTGTAATGAACTTCTACAGCCCGATTCTTCGTAAAAATGCGACTCAGAAAGAGCTGGTTATTGTAAGTAAGATAACGACTATCATGATGGGTATTTTCATCATTGCGATTGGTCTATTCATTAACTCTCTGCGTCACTTAAGCTTGTTCGATATCGTAATGAACGTAGGTGCGTTGATTGGCTTCCCAATGCTTATCCCTGTCCTACTAGGTATGTGGATTCGTAAGACACCTGACTGGGCTGGTTGGTCTACTCTAGTGGTTGGTGGTTTCGTTTCTTACATCTTCGGTATCTCTCTGCAAGCAGAAGACATCGAGAACCTATTTGGTCTAGAAACAGCGCTTACAGGCCGTGAATGGAGCGACTTGAAAGTAGGTCTTAGCTTAGCTGCTCACGTAGTGTTCACAGGTGGTTACTTCATCATGACTTCTCGCTTCTACAAAGGCCTATCGCCAGAGCGTGAGAAAGAAGTTGACCAACTATTCACTAACTGGAACACGCCGCTTGTAGCGGAAGGTGAAGAGCAACAAAACCTAGATACTAAACAGCGTTCAATGCTTGGTAAGCTTATCAGCACAGCAGGTTTCGGTATCCTAGCAATGGCTCTGATTCCAAACGAACCAACAGGACGCTTGTTGTTCCTACTATGTGGTTCAATGGTACTAACCGTTGGTATCCTATTGGTTAACGCATCTAAAGCTCCGGCTAAGATGAACAACGAGTCAGTCGCTAAATAGCTAAATAGCTAAATAGCTAAATAAGCAGCTAACAAGTTAAACCAAAATGAAGCCCATGTTATTCGATAACATGGGCTTTTTGTTTGTCTTCGGTTTATCAAAACGGAATATGAAACGCACCTCGATCAATGCTCACAAACCATAGAAATACCTATCTCCTGCCCTCGTTTCATCTTCTTTTCCAACCTTTCCAATGGTTTGATCTCTTTCTCTGATTGTTTCTGTTACTTTGAATGACAACACAAACACAACAGACAATTACAATGAAAAAAACATCACTATTACTTGCTTCCATTGCTCTGGCACTTTCTGGTGTCGCACACGCTGACCAGCTAGAAGACATTCAAAAATCAGGTACTCTGCGTGTGGGCACCACAGGTGACTACAAGCCTTTCTCTTACTTCGATGGTAAAAGCTACTCTGGCTACGATATCGACGTTGCACAGCACATCGCGGAACAATTAGGCGTTGAATTGAAGATTGTTCGTACCACATGGAAAGATCTACTGGCCGATCTAGACGACGATAAGTACGACATCGCAATGGGCGGCATTACACGTAAAATGCAGCGTCAGTTAAACGCGGAACAAACTCAAGGCTACATGACCTTTGGTAAGTGTTTCTTGGTTGCAAAAGGCACCGCAGAACAGTACGACAGCATTGAGAAAGTGAACCTCTCTTCTGTTCGTGTGGGCGTGAACATTGGCGGTACTAACGAGATCTTTGCCGACGCGAACTTGCAGAATGCAAGCTTCACACGCTACGAGAACAATCTCGACGTACCGAAAGCAGTAGCAGAAGGCAAAGTTGATGTGATGGTAACAGAAACGCCTGAAGGTCTATTCTATCAAGTAACTGATGAACGTCTTGAAGCGGCACGCTGCGAAACTCCATTCACCAACAGTCAGTTCGGCTATCTGATTCCTAAAGGTGAACAACGTTTGTTGAACACGGTGAACTTCATTATGGATGAGATGAAATTGAAAGGTGTTGAAGAAGAGTTCCTGATCCACAACTCCCTTAAGTAACTCTTTTCAATTTATACCGTAACAAAAAAGAGGCCAGCAATGCTGGCCTCTTTCGTTATGGTTCAATGGTTCGCTTTAACCGTGAGTTATCACATTCTGCTGTACCAATGCATCCAGAATGTCCGAAGGCATGGTGCTACTTAAGGTTAGCTGTGGCGCAAGGTCTTCAACCACAATCACCTGTTCCGTAGTACCTAAGCCATCCGGGTTGATCGTAAGCTCAATATCATCCCCGTCCACTTTCGCGTCTATTTGTTGTAGCAACGCGGTCATGTCTGGAGATGTATTTTTAAGCTCCGGCAACACTTCTCTCAAGTCAATGCTGTCCCCTTCCGACAAATCAAAGTCGGTAATCGTATCTTCAACACCATCTTCGATGTTAAGCCATACGAACGAGTCCATACCATCACCACCAGTCAGAATGTCTGAGCCTCCGCCGCCAATCAGGGTGTCGTTACCGTCACCGCCAACAAGCGTATCGTCACCTGCGCCACCTTCAAGTCGATCATTCCCTGAACCACCCGTTAAGTCAGTCGCATTAGCACCAGCCAGTAACTGAACATCATCGGTTTCCGAAGCCAAGTTAATATCAACTGCGTTAGACACAATGTTCAAGTTAAGGTCAATCGATGCAGAGGTTGCTGTATCGTTGTTGTCAGTCTCTTCAGAAACCGCCTCGACTTTCAGTGTGTAGTTACCTGGAGTTTGAGAAAGCCCAACCGCTTGCAAGCTTTCAATTGCATCTGCCGTTGCTACCCAAACACCACCGCCAAGATCCGTCACAGAACCCGCAGCACTGGTGATTTGAGCGCCAGCAGGTACATCACTGATATGCAGCGTTAGCTCTTCTGTAATGTCCGTTAAGGCTGCGATAATCCCAACTAAAGGAATGCCACTCGCACTCACAGACTGACTCGCAGTAATGTTTCTCACGTAGTTAGTCGCACTATCGATAGACAGGGTTGGTGCATTCGCCACTGGCGTCACCGCGATGTTGTAAACCACAGGTGCTGTCTCTATCGCAATACCTGAAGGGTTGCCGCTGTCTTTGGCAACAACTTCTAATCCAATGCTATTGGTTGGAGACAGGCTCGCATCAAGGAAAACACCATTTGGACTGGTTGGCGTATCAATCAACGCATTCAGGTCACTCAATGTCCCCACTAAGATGACTGAACCCGTGTTGTTGCCGTTAACAACAACCGTCGTCACTGCTGGAAGTGATACATTCAATGTACCGTAATCCACCGTCAGCGTGACTGTCATTAGGTCATTCGAAAATGCATCCACATAATCTGGGTCACTGACATTGATACCACTCAATAGCTGACCGGCATCCTCGTCGACAAGAGTGGTGACACTGTCACCATCAACAACTGGCGTATCGTTGACACCTTGAACCACAGCACTGATTTCAGCATTACCTGTCAAGAAATCATTGGTACCATTGGTGGTACCATCATCCTCTACGGTATAGGTAAACTTAACGTTGCCGTTGTATTCATCAGCTGCCGTAAATACCCAGTATGGGCCAGTGATCGTAGCATCATCAGCACCACCTACGTTCTCGAAGCGTTGTAGTTGACCTTGGCCTTCATCGAGCGCCAGATTAGTCACGGTAATCGTGTCGTTTTCCGGATCGCTCGTCGCAGCAATTAAATCGCCCTCTTTGATGATCAACTGACCTTCTTCAAGGATGTTGCCTAAGTCGATGTCCGTTGCTACAGGAGCGTCATTCACTTCCGTTACTTCAAGACTAATTTCAGCACTGTCGGTTAGGAAGTCATCCGCGCCATTAGTTGTACCGTCATCAGTAATTGAGTAATTGAATTTAACGTCACCGTTAAAGTCGTTGTCCGCTACAAATAGCCAGAATGGTCCGGTAATCGCCGCGTTATCGGCGCCACCTGCGTTTTCAAAGCGCGTTAATTGGCCTTGTCCTTGAGTCAGGGTTACACCCGTAACCGTCAGGTTATGGTTTTCAATGTCAGAACTTACTGAAATCAAGTCTCCTTCCACAATCACTATTTGACCATCTTCAGCAATCGAACCTAAATCAACATCTGTCGCGACAGGCGCATCGTTCACTTCCGTCACCTTAATGGTGAACGTAGTTTGATTAGTTTGAGCCGTATTCGGATCACCCGCGTCAATCAAGCCGTTATTACCACCATCATCGAGCGTTGCATTGATCGTGACTAAACCACTCTGGTTGAGGTAATTCTGGTCTGGATCGGGTTTGAACGTCACTGCTCCATTGGTCAATGCGGTATTGATGTCGGCTTCTTTACCGGTAATCACCAATGAGCCACCAGGTTGCAATACAAACGTCACGTCAGGTGAGCTCGTAAACTCAAACACACCTTGCGCTCCCGGAAGTGTTTGATCGACTTGCAACGTAAGAACATACGGAGCGTCTGGATTATCAAAGTTAGCATCAACGTCGTAGATACTAAAGTTGTCGATAGCAACACTAATGTCTTCCGATGTTTCAATATTCGTTACGTTCACAAAGATCGGTTGATCGTTAATAGGATCAATCACCAGATCAACATCGAAGCTGGTTGGCGTCCCCAAATATTCGGTGTTATCAGCGTCAGTATCCACAGAGCGAACGGTAATCTGCAGCGGGCCATTAATGCCTAATACATTACCCGTATCGCTATTGTGTTCACCTGAATTGAATACGATCTTATCGAGCGACTGTGCAGGAACATCAAGTGTCCAAAGCTGCGTAACTGGATCATAACTAGCCAAGGTTGTGCCGTCTGGATAATAGATAGAGGCATCTTGAGGAACGCCCGCAACTTCTACTCGAAGTGTCTCTGGTGCATTCTCGGTATAAGTGCCGTTGCCCGTTGCAGATAGCTCTTTATCCAAAATCGTCGCATTGATTTCGATATCAATGTTTTGACCTTCGTTACCTGTCACAGAATCTGTTGGATTAGTATCAACATCATCACCCACAGGTACCACATGCAGCTTAAAGCTTGGCAGATTTGATGCTGCAGTAGGCACACCCAACAAAGATTCTTGAGTAAATACGGCAACACCAAATTCAGCCGTACCACTGAAGTCCTTAGGCGGTAAAATCGAAATCTCACTCAAGTCGAACGATAACCCTGATGCTTGAGGTAGTTGAACACTCCACTCACCACCACCATTATTCTTCACCGTGTATGCCGAACCAGCATCTGCACGCATCTGGAAGCCATCAGGTACATCTGTAAACTTAATCGACACAAACTGTTCTGAGCCATCAAGGTCAGTCAGTGCAATCGATACAGGCCCTGTGCCCGACAAAGAAATCAGCTGGTCCTCAGTACCCGTAATCTCGATAACATCAGGATCGCTACCCGGGCCAGTGACAGACACGTCATCCACCACAGGAACGACTTCAAAACTGACATTGGTAGAGAAAGTATCGGTATCAGTCGCGCTGCCAGTTGGCGAAGCTGCATCATTGTATGTAGCAGTATCGGTAATCGTCCCGCTGACATTCACTTGCACCTGATTTACGTCATTATCTGTTGGGTAATTTAACGCCGGTCGGAATAGTACATTATCCAACGCGCCTGCATTAATCTCAGCTTCATTAAAGGTCACCGATGTGCCAAGCGATACCCCTGCGCTGGTATAGAAAGCCCCAACACTCGTGTCATTTAACGTCAGTGTGATAGAGGTGAATTTTTCGTCACCACCTTCAACTCCGCTTACTTGGTCATCAATGGTCGAGCTGAAATCAAGTTGGATATAGGTATCTTCGTAGCCGACTGGATCTTGCCCTGCTTGACCGTCGGTATCGACAGGGTTAAACGAATCGTCAAGCGAACCAACGACAGTAACGTCAATATCTGGGTTACCTTCAACATCAGGAGCAACTTTAATGACTACTTCTGTCACTAGAGTTTTCTCATCCCCCGACAATACGTCTTTAGTTACTATCGTCAACGGCAACCTAAAGTCGCCGGAGTAGTCGGCTGGTAAGTTAAGCAGTAGTCCAGAGAGGTCGGTCGAGACCCCTTGATCGACGGTAGTCTGGAATACATATTTGCCATTAACAAAGTCTAGGTCGCTGCTTCCCGATAAACTAATTGGGAAGGTGACTTCGTTCACCGCTCCTGGATTAATGGTCACACTGTCATCAATAATGATGGTCACTTGATCAGTTGAGTCATCTTCGCCCGAGAAAGTAATTAAACCATTCAATGCCGTACCTAGATCTAACTGGGTGTCCTCAATCGCATCAACAACACTGTCTGGTGTTATATCAATATCGGCTGCAACCTTAGTACTCCCAGCCACCACTTGAGGGAATGACAGAGTGACTTCTCCGTCCCTACGAGCGGCCGTAGATGACTCAACCTCAGCACCATCACCTCGGTCTATTACCGTGCTAAAGATATCCATCTTGATGTCATTGAACCCTCCTGCCCCGCTGTTTCCTGAAGGAAGAACAAGGCCGTTCGGTGCACTGATGCTAAATATGTCTTCATTCGTTACAACCCAGCGCCCATTGCCTTCATAAGCAGCGCCAATAACGAGCAGTTGATTGAGTACAGCATCTGATAGCTCCGAACCGTCCACGTTTGTTAATTCAATAACTAACTGGTCAACTTCTTCGATAGCGGACGAAGCATCTGTTTCTTGATATCGAATGACGAACTCATCCGTAACCGATGTATTATCGCTGTTGGTTGTGAACTTAAGCACGCCAGTGTTTGCATCAGCAACTACGGTTGCTAGTGCTCCAGTACCCAGCACATCATCGACGATAAGCTTGTTGCTAGCGTCTTTCGGCTCAACGACTGGACGTACGATAACATCAATCGAGCCCGTGATTGTCGCGATAGCGATGCCCTGACCAGGATCAGTCGCATCAACATACTCATGATCTCGCTCTTCGATCATGACAACCGTATTAAGCGTAAAGTCGGTGCTCGAGTCTTGTTCAGGTGTGATCTGAATAAAATTATTGTTCAGTGCAATTTGAGTAAACTCTTCTGCCGTCTGTCCACTCTTCGGCGTAATGGTTAAAGTGCCTGCTGAAGCATCGTAAACCCAAGTTACATCGCCATTAACCACAACACTTTCAACATCTGTCGGAATGGCACTGATCACAATAGAAGTGAAATGCTCATCATCATCAATATAATCAGTACCCTCTGGGTGCCAATCAATACTGATCGCCGTATCTTCATCGCCATTAGTGACTGTGCTGTACGTCGCTGAGGTATCGATTCTAGGTTCGACTAACACTCGCACTTCTTGGTCAAACGTAAGCGTATGACCGTCATTCTCAGTCACGATCACTTTACCCTGAATGTGAATGTTCTCTGTTGAAGAATCGACAGGTCTGATGCGGATTCCTGAGGTTTTACCTGCGTCAGTGATGTTAGCTTCGTAGATAGGTTTAGACAGATCAGGGCTACCACCCGGACCGGTTTCGTAACCGACAAAGTTAAGGTCAATAACGGTACCGTCACCGTCTTCCAGAATAACACCATCAGGAATACCCGAGAGGATAACGGTTATGGATTCTGAACCGTCGTCAGGCAATGGGGTTTGATCTACAGCTGCCGGATCAGGTCTTCTCTCACCCGACAACACGGTGAAATCAAGCTCGGCATAGTTGTCTCCATTCTGGCTCTCTTGGATCGTGGTTTGAACACCAGATGTTGTGCCATCGGTGATTGCTGTCCAAGCCGTACCGTTTGTACCGCCATAAGGAATATCTGCAACACCTTTAACCTCAACGTTAACCGTTTTAGTTCCTAGGATTTCTTCATCAACTTGCGCCCCTGTAGATAGGTTCGCGGTATCTTTAACCACACCGGTTACGTCAAAGGTAAAATCAACATTGCTGTGTTTAGTCGGAGTAACTTCAATTTTCGCTAAGTCAGCATAAGCAATCTCTTGGTAAACGATGCCATTGATAGTCACGGTGTTGATGGTTACATTGCTATCAGTACTACTAAGCACCGCGCCTTCAGTAATATTGTTAATACGAACGAAGAGTTCTTCAGATCCATCAGTATCAACGGATCCCGTCATGGTGATAACTTCGTCTAACGTGAATGCGTCCTTATTATCAAGAGGACCTAGATAATCAGGATCATCAATGTTGTCTTCGTTGATCCTAATGCGGCTCACACTGAGTTTTCCAGGGTCGGCGTCAGCAGTCACATCGATAATGATGTTTTGCTCTACAGAGCGAGCGGTCGTTTTGTCTACCCCACCGTTGGCTGAATCATCATATGGGTTGCGTGTTTCTTCCGTAATTGCCGTTGCTTTGAACTCAATTTGTCCAGAGAAGTTGTCGATTGGGTTAACGACTGTGCTATTAATATCAGCAGATGCGATGATATAAACACCATTAACAGGCGTTAACACATTGCCATTTTGATCAAGTAACTCAAACTTCCCATCACCCTGAATCGCTTCAAGTTCATAGGTAATCGTCTCAGTATTGCTGTTATCTTGCGATTCAGCATTCAGCTGCAACGTAACATTGTCTTCATCTTCATTCACTTGATACTGATAAGTACTGTTGGCGTCATCCCACGTTGCAATATCCGCTACCGCTTCAATCTCGATTCTGAAGTTTGAGTTAACGGTGTGATCCGTATTGCCATTTTTCTCAATTTCTAGCTCATAGCGAACGCGCCCACCAGTTTCATCCGAACTAGCGTGTTGGTCCGGAACAAAGAACAAGTTGTCTATCGTCGCAATAGTTTGTCTTGGCTCATTCGGATTTGGAGCAAAGCTTTGTTCGAGTTGAGGAGGACCAAATATAATGCTCCCATTTGACTCAGGCACTAATTCAATGTAGTCAGCACCATCAAAGTAATAAAAAGTACCTTGATGACTATCACCTCCGTTCGGGCTTTTAATCGTCAACTGGCCAATAGATTCAGCGTTATCTTGGTCATACAGACTAACTTGCAGCGCAACTTGAGCTGGCGCATTAGGCAAACTATTTTGGTTATCTTGAATATTCTCAAGAGCCGGCTCATCGCCTGTTGCATAAGGTATGGTTGAGTCTCTACCCGCATCCTCGAAGGTCGTCACTTTCAGAGCGATTCTTGTAGAGTCCCTATCAGTAATCGTTATATCTAACGGTGTTTCAGAGGTATCTAAATCGCCATCCGTCGCAATCACATTAATCGAAAAATCGATGGTGTCTAGGCCGTCATGATCGAGATAGCCGTTAGCTCTAAATTCAACCTCGCCATTTGAGTTGATACGCAAACGCCCTAGCTCACGGGTGTCCACGCCACCACTACCATCGTCGGTTTGTTCGTACACTCGTACTTGTTGACTACCGCTATTTAAATCGAAACTGCTGCTGTACGGCCCGCTGTTTCCTGTACGGAAAACAATATCTGCACCATTACTGGTAATGCCCTCAATTCGACTCAGTACCGCGCCATCCGCGCCGACATCCGTCGCATTAGCAAACATGTCAACTTTGGAATTACCATAGCCCTGGCCTTCAATTCGTGTGATCGATTGAGTTGTCACCAATGGAACATCATCAGTCACCGTGATTTTCAAATCGATCGCGTTTGATTGGTCTTGATCAAAATCTTCTGCAACAACAGAAAAGTTAAGGTCAATTGCGTTTTCATTCGCGCCATCAGGGTGCTTAAGTGGTTTAAACAATTCAAACTGATAGCTGTTATCCGAGGTATCGAAAATAATCTCAAACACAGCTTCATTACTCGTTGCAGTTTGAGCAACGTAAGTAAATGTTGTGCCGCTTTGTGAAACAGCAAGCCACTCTAAACTTTCTCCGTTGGAGGTTAAGCCAGTCAGAACCAAATCTTCATCAACCAGTTCATACTTCACAACACCATCCGCGCCTTCATCGACAGTGAACAGGCCATTAATAATGGTGTCTTCAGATTGATCGGAACCAATACCAGTAAGATCGTCTTCATCGACAACCGTTTCACCCGTCGGCGCACTCATTACTGGCGCATCGTCTAGCACCTCGATTGGCAATACATATTGGTTAGAATCATCGCCGTCACCATCAACCGCAACGACATCAAATGGAATCGTTAAGGTATTGGAATTCGGGCTTGTTGGATGGTTTAGAGGACCTAGCAACGTAAACGTATAAGAGCCGTCATTCGCTAGCGCGAGCGTGAAGATAGGAGTTCCACTTGTCGTCGTACCTTGATAGGTCGTTGTGTTGGCGGCACCTGTGACTTCTGTAATAGAAATCGCTTCAGTTCCAGAGGTCAATGTCGCTTCAAGCGCAGAGATATTACGCAGTTCGTAAACCTCTACTTGGTCTGCACCTTCTGTGGTAACAAATGCACCTGTTGCTTGAGAAATCGCAGAGCCGAGATCATCTTCATCAACCACAAATGTGCTGGTCGCTGTCGTATCGGTAATGACAGGCACATCATCGGTGATAGTAACGGTCAAAGGTTTCATCACAGAGTCGGTATTGTCTTGGTCGACCGCGATCACTGGCAGAGTGAATACTTGATCGTTGTTGCCTTGCACAGGCAGATGATCGAGCTCTTCCAACAAAGTGAAGGTGTATTCGCCTAGCACTACACTATTAAAAGTGATGGTAAAGATATCCGTTTGAACACCCCCACTCTCAACGAAACCAATATAGGTTCCGCTGTTGGCTGGATCTTCTTTAAGCTGAACCACTAGGCCATCCGATTTCAAATCACCAGACGTGTTGAACTGAGTGGTATCAATACGGAAATAGCTCACATCATCACTTCCCGCTGTGAAAGCAATGGTTTCAGTTTGGCTCACAGGTAAGCTCGGAGATGAACCATCCACGAGATTCGCTTCTTCCAATGCAACCGTTGGTACAGTATCAATTACCGGTGGAGCACCATCTGAAATCGTCAATGTCACGGTCGAAGTAACAATATCACCGTCTTTATCTTCTGATGTCACGGTAATCGTCTTAACGATATCACCACCAGAATGATTCAGGTTTCGATTAGGCTCAAAGCGCACATCACCTTCAAGCGTGATAAACAACGAACCTTCCGTAAATACAAACTCTTGCTCACCAGTGTTGGTTTGCACCAGAGACTCTTCAGGCTGACTACCATAAGTAAATTTGGTTATGGTGGCGCCATCAGCACTTTGCGCAGGCATCACATCAAATGTCGTTGTGGTAGGTGTGCCCGTGCTTGGTTCAGTGATGCTAAGCGCACCAGACTTCATTAACTGGACATCATCGGTGATGGTTACTGAAAGCGGTTTAGACGCTGAAATATCGCCATCGGTGTCTTGCGCGTAAACAGAAAGATCAAAACTCAGATCGTTGCTTCCTAAGCCATCAACGTGATCCAAACGCTCAAGCAGCGTAAAGGTATATTGGCTTGGGTTCGTGTCATCAAAATCTAGAGTGAATATGGTTTTCTCCACACCCATTCCATCAGTGGTAAAGGCAATGTAGTCGCCAGAGTTTGCAGGATCTTCACGTAAACTCAGTGACAAACCATCCGACTTCAACGCGCCGTTAGTATTGAATAGCCCTACTTCCACCACTATTTCAGCAATATCATCACTGCTTGCAAGTGAAGTAATGGTTTGAGTGATACTCACAGGATTTACACTAGGCGTCGAACCATCCGCAAGTAAGCTTTCTGACAATGCCACACCCGGCACAACGTCGATTGTTGGTCCATCACCATCAACAATGGTGAGCGTAACCGTCGACGAAAAGATATCGTTATCAAAGTCTGAAGACGTGAACACGATTGACTTAACAATGTTCCCTGCAGAGTGATCAAGGTTTCGATTTGGCTCAAACCTTACATCACCATCTAATGTCACAAACAATGAACCTTCAATGAAAACAAACTCTTGTTCGCCACTGATGTTCTGATTCAGAGTAATTGGAGAACCACCGTCATACGTGAACTGCGTAATGTTCGCGCCGTCTGCACTTGGTATTGGCATCACATCAACGGTAGTTGTTGTTGGAGTACCAGAATTTGGCTCGGTAATGGTTAAGAAGCCATCTTGCATTTGCTGGATGTCATCTTCTATCGTAACCACCACATCGCGCTTTGTTGACTCAGAATCATCGGTATCAACAGCATAGATAGGTAAGCGGAAAGTAAGGTCGTTGTTGAGCACGCCATCAAGGTGATCAAGCGCCTCAATCAAGGTAAGTGTAAACTGAGCTTTGTTTGCACTATCAAAGCTAATGGTAAATACATCGGTAACGTTACCCATACCATCATCGGTATAACCAATGTAGTCACCAGCAGAAGAAGGATCTTCTTTTAGTTGAACAACAAGACCACTTGATTTCAACAGATCGCCAGGATTGAATTCGTTGGTCGCAATTCTAAAGTGACTAAAATCATCACTTCCTTCGGTGTAAGTGATTGTATGAGTCGAACTTACCGGAGAACCAGTTGGCGTAGAGCCATCCGCTAGGTTGACTTCCGATAAGTTAACATCTGGAACCACGTCAATAACGGGATCGATACCGTCTTTGATCGTTAAGGTGACATCCGCGGTATCTGTATCGTTATCAAAATCACTGGTGGTGACGACAATCGTTCTTACAATGTCGCCGGATGAATGGTCAAGATCTCGGCTCGGTTCAAAACGAACCTCCCCTTCAATGGTGATGTACAGTAAGCCGTCGGTTACTGTAAAGACTTGTTCTGTAGAGATGCTTGGGTCTAACGTTACAGCGGTGCCACCATCGTAAGTAAACTGTGTCACTTTCGCGCCATCAGCACTCTGCGTTGGCATAACATCAATGATTGGCGTCGTTGGTGGCGTACCCGATGCCAAATCAGCTAATGAAGGCTCGATGATACTCAAGGTACCATCTTGAACGCCTTGTACGTCATCGGTGATCGCAACCGTCATAGGCGACATTGCAGAATCATCACCATCCGCATCAACCGCTAAAACAGGGACATCGAAGCTTAGTATATTGTTTTGTAATCCATCTACATGATCTAACGCTTCAAGCAGTGTGAACGTGTATTGCCCTAAATTGCTCGTCGAGAAGCTGATCGTGAAGACGTTGGTTTCGACGTTAGAACCGTCCTTGACGAAGCCAATGTAATTACCAGAATTCGCTGGCTGCTCTTTAATCTCAACCTCTAATCCATTCGACTTCAAAGCCCCCGAAGTATTGAACTGAGCAGGGTCAATTCTGAAATAACTAACATCGTCACTACCCTCTGAGTAGGTAATAACTTGAGTCATCGCCACTGGATTGCTGGTTGGCGAAGAACCATCAGCGAGATCCACTTCTGAGAGCGTAATTCCAGGGACCAAATCGATCGTTGGAAGATCACCATCAACAATCTTCAGTGTCACGGTAGATGAGACGATATCACCATCAAGGTCAGTAGATGTAACAACAATCGTCTTAGTAATATCACCACTCGTGTGATCTTGATTTCGCACAGGCTCGAATCGTATCTCACCTTCTGTGGTAATAAATACAGAACCTTCAGTGAACACAAACTCTTGCTCGCCATTCACATTGAGATCAAGGCTTTCTGCACTGTTTCCATCAAACACAAATGAAGTGATTTTTGCTCCATCTGCGCTCTGATTTGGCATCACGTCCAGAGTATTCGATGTTTCGACGACTCCAGCAGGCTCACGACTGGTTATTGTGCCGCCTTGCATCAACTGCACATCATCACCAATAGTCACGCCAAGCTGAGAGACTAACGAATCGTCGCCGTCACTATCCACCGCATACACAGGCAGATCAAAACTCAGGTCGTTGTTGCCACGTGCATCTTGATGATCCAAGGCTTCGATTAAGGTAAAGGTGTATTCACCTAAGGTTGTCCCAGAAAAACTCAACGTAAATACTGTGGTTACCGCATTCGACGAGCTGGTTGTAAATCCGATGTAGTTGCCCGACCCTTGCGGATCTTCACGTAATTCAACAGCTAAACCATTCGATGTGAGTGCATCATTGGTATTGAATTCTGTTGGTTCAAGGCGGAAGCGGACCACATCATCACTTTGATTAGTGAAGGTGATGGTTTCGGTTTGACTTACCGCACTGCCACTTGGGGCTGAACCATCCGTCAGGTTCGTTTCAGATAAGCTAACCGTTGGAATAACATCAATGGTTGGAATATCACCATCGGTGATCGTTAACGTAACGGTTGACGTGACTGAGTCTTTGTCGAAATCGCTTGAGGTCACCACTATCGACTTAACAATATCGCCGGCCGTATGGTCAAGATCTCGATTAGGCTCAAAGCGAACTTCACCTTCGAGGGTAATGTACAGTTTGCCTTCTGCGAAGATAAACTGCTGTTCGCCTGCAATATTTTGATCGAGGGTGTTTACGACGCCATCATAAGTGAACTGAGTGATGGTCGCGCCGTCAGCACTTTGGTTTGGCATGACATCAAAAGTAGCCGTGGTCGGTGTACCAGCCGCTAAATCAGCGACGGTCGGCTCGGTAATATTGAGCGCACCACCTTGCATGATTTGAACATCATCATCAATCGTTACATTAAGCTGCGATACCAGTGAATCATCACCATCACTGTCTACCGCATAAACAGGCAGATCGAAGCTCAGATCGTTCTTATCTAAACCATCTACATGGTCTAACGCTTCAAGCAGAGTAAAGGTGTATTCACCCAATGTGCTCGTAGAGAAAGCAATCGTAAACACTGGGATTTCAGCGCCCGACCCGTTGGTAATAAAGCCAATGTAAGTACCCGGATTAGCCGAATCTTCTTTTATCTCAACCGAAAATCCATTCGATTTAAGTGCACCGCCCACATTAAACTCTGTTGGTTCAATACGGAAACTTGCTACATCGTCGCTGCCTGCGGTAAAGGTAATCGTCTCGGTTGCGCTAACTGTACTTCCGCTGGGAGCAGAGCCGTCATTAAGGTTGGTTTCAGAGAGAGTCACAGGCGGGATCAAATCAATGATCGGATCTTGGCCATCGGTAATACTTAACTCAAGCGTCGAACTATCAGTATCCCCATCACCATCTTCGGCTAAAAATGAGAACTGTTTGACGATAGTTTCACTGCTTGAGTGGTCGATATCACGAGCGACTTCAAAACTGAAGTCACCGTTTAATGAGATAGTGACGACACCTTCAGTAAAACTGAAAATCTGGGTAGCATCGGGGAGCAGGCTTTGATCGAGTGAGTAATCAACACCGTCGTAGTTAAACGATTGAATTGTAGAACCATCTGCGCCTTCAAAATTGAACAGGTTATACGAAACAATAGTATTGCCCGCTAAGGTCGGCTCGGTGACTGATTCAACCTTATCAACTAACTCAACGACATCGTCTTTAACATTGACGAGGATCTCAGCAGCTTCTGGTGTGTTCGAACCTCCAGACAGTGCAGAACGGTCGCCATCTGCATCAACAGCATAAATTGGCAATGCAAAAGTTAGCAGCGCATCTTCAGCGCCTTGATGAGAAAGTTCTTCATAAAGATTAAAATCATAGTTGCCCAATGAAGGGCTATCAATTTTAACGTCAAAGACCGTAATTCTCGAACCATTGACCTCAACATAACCTTCGTAAGTTCTTACACCGTTGGTTTCATCAATCAACTCAAGTAGCACAGCCTCGCCATTTGAAACCAAGCTGCCACCAGTATTAAATTCTGTAGGTTCAAGTTCATAATGGTCAATGATGTCACTTTCAAAAATGTCCGCGGTGATACTGCCAGTGCCAGACACTGGCGCCGTGCCCTCTTGTGAGCCGCCAACAATACCCGCTTCATCAACGTCAATACTGTCAACATTAATGATAACCGGGCTATCGCCATCAGTAATGGCAATGTTGATCGTATTGGTTACAACATCTTGGTCAAAATCGGTAATCGTGATTGGCAAAGCGAACGTCAGTGAATCGGTACCCACTTGTTCTATCGGATTAGACTGCTCGAATTTATAGGTGCCATCGGTATCTAGAGAGATAGTGAGAACAACCTCACCTCGACCTTGGATGGACAGAGTAATCGTTGTTCCATCATCAGAAAGTCTCGCAAGCGTGTTTTGATTATCACTGAGCAACCCATCAAACTGGTCCAGTGCACTTGCATCAAATACGGCTGATTGAAGGTTATCACTACCAATATTTGAGAACGTCCCTTCGATTGCCGCGCTGCTAGTTTCAACGTTAGTGATATTGACACTTTCAACAGACGGATCTATCCCGTCAAACACTGAAACTTGTGCATTAACGGGTGTTGCTAGCGGGTTCCCAGCGGTGTCTTCACCTTGAATATCAAAGGCAATATCTATTTGATCGCCAGTGTAAGAAACCTGACCACCGCCAACCGACGGTACATGATCAATCGGCTGGGAAATCGTTGTGGTTAGAGAAAGCTCAATGTTATTGCCAACACTGACGGCATCAATGTCGATACGTAATACTTCGTCGGTACCTTGAACACCAACGATAGAATTAGTCGTCGCGTCATAGGTGAAGATAACGGACTGACCACTTGAAGTAATGTCGCTGTTTAATTCACTAAGTAGTGAAGCGAGGGATAAAGTTTCTGGAATGAAAGAGTTAGGGGCGAGAGCTAAACTACCAGCAATAATCGTTTCTGTCGTTGTTACAGATTGGGGATAGGTATTGCCAGATATGGAGCCTTCAGTCAGTGTTTCACTGATTGATTGGCCACCTGATGAACGAGTGATAGATCTGAATTCTTCTCTGTCTTCATCAACAGTTTGTTCTGCTAGACCAGCGGTCTCAAAGAAAGTCGATGGATGAGTTTCAGTGTAGTTATAGTCAATCGTCACAAAGCCAGCATTTGCAGAACCTAGTCCGCCACCAGCAGCCGTTGCTTCTAAGATTTGAGTCGGATCGGCACCACCTAAAATGGCTTCTTGAATTGCAGCAAGGTCGTCTTCAGCGAAGGTTTCTGCGTCTGCTTGCTGTAAGTCAAAATTAACCTCACCAGCTATTGGGGCATCTACCCATGCAGCGTTTTCATCAACACAACCGACGCAATTCTCTGCAACCGGAATCGAATCATTCTGAACGCCTAATACAAGCTCTGACTTGTTGGCCGTAATCACGATCTCATTTTCACGGATGGTATCGCCAACTGAAACTTTTCTTGCGCTGCCGTCTGGCTTAACTACGACGACATCTCCACTCGTTGCTTCAACTACCGCAACCTGGCGCGAAACTTCAATATCCATACATCCCCCGTTGTCACAAAGCACTATTTTTAAGCGCTGTGAAAATTATTTGTAATAGCAATTTCAGGTTTTAATTGAACGCATACTTAGCTCTCATCAATGGCAATCCATTGTTATGCCCAATCGGCTTGAAAAGAGAGAAGTATTTCACCTGTTTTTTTATAGTTTACTTACCCTTAAGCCTAGTCTTCCCCATAAAAAATGCCATGTCTGTGCGAAGAGACATCTTTTCGCAAATCCAAGTATTCTTTCAAGGCTTAAAAACCCTAGTCAAAAGTTAGTAGGATGCTGATTAATATGCAAATGAGCGCGCAATATAAATACACATCTTCGTTTTATAAATATATACAGTAACAAAGTTGATAAATCATTAGCGAATACAGGGCATTAATAGCGGTAAGCTCTGCATCCTTAGTAAAGCAGAGGCAAGTCCCATCTTTGAGACACCTCTCAGAATCAATGTGATGATTTTTCGCTCACCAATCATGAGATAGACCGTAGAATACGAGCCTTTTAGCCTATTAGTTCACAGCCAAGAAAAGACTACTTACTGAGATGCGAGAATAGAATTTTTGTTGCTCGGCAAAACAAAAAAGCCCACTAAGTTGAAACTTAGTGGGCTTTAAAATCAGTATGTAGCGTTACGCTTTTAACAATCAAACACTATGATTTAGCGAGGCGATTTGCCGTCCAAACATAAAGCAGCTCAAGTGCGATAGTTGCACCAGCCAATGCCGTAATTTCGCTTTGGTCATAGGCAGGAGACACTTCTACAACGTCCATACCAACCATGTTGATACCCTGTAAGCCACGGATGATTTTGAGCACTTTATCTGAGTTCAAACCACCACATACTGGTGTGCCGGTACCCGGAGCAAAAGCAGGATCCAGACAATCGATATCAAACGTTAGGTAAACTGGCTTATCACCAACAATACCTTTCACTTGAGCAATGATATCGTCCACACTCATGTCGTTCGCTTGCATCGCGTTAATAACGTTAAAGCCGTGTCCTTCCTGCTTGTACTCTGTACGAATACCAATTTGCACTGAATGTTCAGGCGAAATTAAACCTTCATTTGGCGCATGGTAGAACATGGTGCCGTGGTCGTAACGGCTGCCTTGGTTGTAGGTGTCTGTATGTGCATCGAAGTGGATCAACGCCATCTCACCGTACTTCTTGCCGTATGCTCTTAGCAAAGGCAATGTAATGAAGTGATCACCACCTAAACCAAGCAATGTTTTTCCACTGCTTAAAATCGCATCAGCTGCAACTTCCAAACGCTGAGTTAGGTCTTCTGCGTCACCGCAATCAAACACAAGATCGCCAGCATCAATCACAGAGGTATGTTCAAATACATTGAAGTCCCAAGGGAATTTTTTACCTTCCCACGCCAAGTTTACTGACGCACGACGAATCGCATCAGGGCCCATACGTGCACCTGGTCGACCAGACGTCGCCATATCTAACGGCGCGCCCAACACAACCACATCAGCATCGTTGTCGATTGGGTTTTGCACCAATGGACGACGCATAAACGTCATCGCATTGGAGTACAACGAGTAATCTGGTTTCGTAAATAGATCGTTCATTAAAAATCCTCAAGATAGGTGTAACCCATCAAGCCTTGCTCTAACTCTTCAAGTACGCTTTGCTGCTCTTGCGCTGGTACTTTCGCCGTTACCAATTCTTTGTAGTTCTGACGAATTAGGTCCATATCGATATGAACATAACGCATCATGTCTTCAACCGTGTCGCCTTCGTTGATGTAGTCAATGTTCGCTTCTCCGCTCTCATCAACGTTCACCACCACACTGTGCGTATCACCAAATAGGTTATGCATATCACCCAAGATCTCTTGGTATGCGCCTACTAAGAAAAAGCCCATCAGGTAAGGTTCGTCTGGATTCCATGCTGGAACTGGCAACGTTGTTTCAATGCCCTGGCCGTCAACATACTGATCGATCGTACCGTCAGAATCACATGTGATATCCAGTACTACCGCGCGTCGCTCGTCCGCATTGTCCAAACCACTTAGAGGCAATACAGGGAACACCTGATCGATACCCCAAGCATCTGGCAACGATTGGAACAAAGAGAAGTTCACGAAAAACTTATCAGCCAAACGCTCACTCAACTCATCCAAGATTGGACGGTGGTAGCGGTTCTTAGTACTCATACGAGAGCTAAGTTCATAGTTAATACGCAAAGACATCTGTTCTGCCCAAGCACGGTGCTGAAGGTTCAGCATGCCTGTCGCAAATTGGTTGTGTGCTTCTGCGATATCACTTTGCGTGTCGTTGTAGATCTCAATCAGCGCGCGGTCATCATTACCTGCATCTAACTCCAAGAAGTTCTTCCACATGTTGTTTAGCAACAGTGGTGCGTCTGCTTCTGGCGCAGCCATATCTTCCGGTGAGTAGCTTTCAGTACCAATCACGTTGGTGATCAACACAGCATGGTGCGCAGTCAGTGAGCGACCAGACTCCGAAATAATCACAGGTTGTGGCTGATTGTAGAGTTTACAAATATCCCCTACTGTCATCACGATGTTACGAGCGTACTCAAGCAAGCCGTAATTCATTGAGTTTGAAGATTGGCTACGCGTGCCGTCGTAATCGACTGCCAAGCCACCACCAACATCTAAGAACTTCAGTTGAGCGCCAATATCACGCAGTTCACAGTAGAAACGAGCCGCTTCACTCACACCATTTCGCACGTCACGAATGTTTGCCATTTGCGAGCCAAGGTGGAAGTGTACTAGCTCTAGAACATCTAGCTGGTCTTCTGCTTTCAAGCGTTCAATAACGGTCAATACTTGTGATGCAGACAAACCGAATTTCGACTTCTCGCCACCACTTGCTTGCCATTTACCTGCACCTTGAGATGCAAGACGAATACGTAAACCTAAACGAGGTTTCACGCCAAGCGCTTTCGCTTCAGAAAGAACAAGATCAAGCTCAGATAGCTTCTCTAGAACGATAAATACTTTATGACCCAGCTTTTCGCCAATAAGAGCAAGACGGATGTATTCTCTGTCTTTGTAACCGTTACACACGATCACCGAGCTCGCTTTTTGAGCCAGTGCCAATACCGCTAATAGTTCAGGCTTGCTGCCCGCCTCTAAACCAAGCTGCTTCTGCTCTAATTGAGCTTGGCTCGCTAAGATCTCGTCAACCACTTCTTTTTGTTGGTTAACTTTAATCGGGTAAACAAGTAGGTAACGGTTATCGTACTGATATTCGTCGATCGCTTGGTTGAATGCGTTACAGATATTGTGCACACGTTGATGCACGATTTGAGGAAAACGCACAAGAGCAGGCAAACCAATATTTCTTTGCTCTAACTGTTTTACGATCTTACTTAGTGGGACTTGATGATCCGTCTCGCTCGGTGAAACATACACCTCACCGTTATCATCAATTCCATAAAAACCTTGGCTCCAGTGCTTTACATTATACTCAGCACGGATGCGTTCCAAATTAACCGAATTTTCCAATTCTAGAGACCTCACACTATAGGGCCATCGACAGAAGATACCTCTTTGGAATAGCGAGGTATAACCCAACAAAAAGCGTTCAAAAACGATTTGTTGGCTGCATTAACCGATATTATTAAGAGCGAGTCCAACCATTGATATTTGTGGTGACGATTACGTTTTTTTATCGACAGATCGACTTAAAATGACAGGTAAGGAATTACAAGGTTTTAGGGTAAAAAACAGGCTGAAGCGCATTAAATATAAAGCAATTTCTCACATTAAATTAGGGAGAAAAAATGTGCAGAAACCAAAAGATTTTTAGTAAATTGAGTGAGGTTAAGTCAGAGTTGTGACAAATATAAGCACTTCACAATCTGAACTCTCGCTATCACCAACACAGCTTGTGTCCCGCGATTCGATGCCGGTAAACACTTCATTCTTCCTACTAGAACTCGCTCACTTCAATGTTGTAACCGCTCAATTTTTGAACTTTTCTCGCGCATATCTTGTATTCGGTTCAATCTTCTTGTAATTTTAACTGACCAACCAATCGGTCAGCCTTCGAATTTAGGGGATACTATGAGCCATAATCTAGACCTTGAACCAAACACGTCGAGCACCAACGACATGGATCAAATATTCAACCGACAACAAGATCACTACCGTAACAACGTTAATCCAACACTTGATCAGAGACGAAATGATCTCTCAGTCTTGAAAAAACTATTAATGCGCTACCAAGAGCAGTTAATTGAAGCGGTATCAGAAGATTATGGCCATCGAGCAGAGCACGACAGCTTAATTGCTGACATCACCCCTTCCCTACACCAGATCAATTACAGTGATAAAAACCTGAAGAAGTGGTTGAAGCCTTCACGTCGAAAAGCCGGCTTGATGCTAACACCAGCCAAGATTACTGTGCATTATCAGCCAGTAGGTGTGGTTGGTATCATCGTGCCTTGGAACTTCCCAGTCATGCTCTCTTTAGGCCCTCTGATCACAGCGTTAGCAGCGGGCAACACGGCGATGCTCAAGATGTCGGAGTTTACTCCAGCGACCAACCGAGTTTTAAAAGCGATGTTGGCCGAAGGCTTTAGTGAAGATCAGGTTGCGATTATCGAAGGCGAAGCTGACGTTTCCGCTAAATTTAGCCAACTGCCGTTTGACCATATCCTTTTCACAGGCTCAACCGCTGTGGGTAAACACGTTATGAGAGCAGCGGCTAACAACTTAACACCAGTTACCTTGGAATTAGGCGGCAAATCTCCAACCATCATTGCCCCTGACTTTGATGTGGCTGACGCTGTTGAACGTATCTTGTTTGCCAAGAGTCTAAACGCTGGCCAGATATGTGTAGCGCCTGATTACATCTTATTGCCGCGAGAAAAATCAGACGAGTTCATCACAGCCTATAAGCGTTATTTCAAGAAGCTTTATAAAGCCGGTATTGAGAGCAAAGACTTAACCTCAGTGATCAACATGCGCCAATACAATCGCTTGAAAGGTGTCATTGAAGACGCACAAGCCAAAGGCGCGGTTATTCACACGGTAACCGAACAAGCACAAGACGATGTAAACCACAGAATGACGCCGCACCTTCTCACCGAAGTGAACGATGAGATGCTCGCGATGCAAGAAGAGCTGTTTGGTCCTGTTTTGCCTATCGTGCCTTATGATTCCATCGAAGAAGCAATCAATTACATCACAGAGAGAGAACGCCCACTGGCTCTGTACCTAATGAGCCATAATAAAGAAACCCAAGACAAGCTTTTATCAGACACGCACTCTGGCGGTGTTTGTATTAACGACTCGCTAGTGCATGTGGCAGCAGAAGACGCGCCGTTCGGTGGCATTGGCCCTTCAGGCATGGGACACTATCACGGCATTGAAGGCTTCAAGACCTTTAGCCATGCCAAAACCGTTCTAAGCAGAGGAAAAATCAACTTCACCAAGTTAATGCATCCTCCTTACAACAACCCAATCAAGAAACTGATGTTCAAAGTACTCAATAGATGATCACCAAAAGACAAAAAATCCTAGATGCTGCACTCTTGCTATTCTCTCAACAGGGGCTAGAGGGCACATCTACTGGACAAATAGCGAAAACAGCTGGTGTGGCGAAAGCGACGCTGTTCCACCACTTCGAAAACAAATCTCTATTGATTGATGAACTGTTTCGCGAGCTGAAGTTGGAGCTATTCTCTACCCTTCAACAACACACTGATATTGCTGAGCAGGATCTCTATCAAGCCTTTAAGTTCATGTGGATCACTGGGATTGAATGGGCACTAGAAAATCCGCTTGCGATGAAGTTCTTCACCAATGTTCATTTCGACCCAACGACTCAAACTCGAGAAATGATTGTTTCACAGATGTTCGCATCGTTAGACGAGATCATTTTGAAAGGGCAAGAGGATGGTGAATTAATGGTGTTAGACATTAACCTTGTGAGGCACTTCATCCATAGCCACTTTCTGATTTGTGCAAACTGGCTGATTGAACAAAGTGAGTCTCCACCAGAGCAAACATCGAAGTACATCAACGATAGCTTTGATATGTGTTGGCGCGCCGTTGGTGGGCAAAACAAGTAGCTTTAGCTTTAAGCCCAAGGCTCTAAGCTCTAAGCTCTAAGCTCTAAGCTCTAAACCCAAAGATATAAGTTCTAGACTCAACTTACCTCCAATAATGATCACTAAAGCGCCACACAGACGCTTTAATTATTTGAACACAATTTAATCACCTCAACATATTGACTCAGAGTACTTTCTTTCAGTACCATCCCACCATCATTTCAAAAGAGAATAACGCCATAATGAAGTACTAACATCCTGACATCCGATTTATTTTTATAAAAATCATTTGGACACTCGGGGTTAGTGGGCGTTACTTCGTCATCTATTTTCGCGACAAATCAAGCTCTTAAAGATCCGTTTTTTGACAAGCTACATCTTTAAGATCAGTACGTTAAAGACAGAAATCAGATCAGCACTCTATTTCCTATCTTTGATTGGTACGCTACCTAAGTAACGTCTTTGGCGATCTATACATAGAATTCTATGTAGGGTTCTATATAGAAAAAGCGCCTCACCCCTTTTACTCGTTTACACGTAAAGGGAGGTATTTTTATGCCTACTATATTAGCCAACAATCTCTCATTCCAACTCGATACTGGTGAGTGGTTATTCAAAGACATCACCTTTAATTTGAGCACTCGCCTCACCGGCCTAGTCGGAAGGAATGGGGCTGGAAAGTCACTACTTCTTTCGTTACTGATCGGGCAAAAACAGCCCACAACAGGCAGTATTTCGCGCCAAGGTTCGATCGGCTTTTACTCTCAGTTGCCATCAACGCTACTGGATTCCGCCACCACCATCGCTGACTTCTTAGGGCTCACCGAAAAGTTAGATGTATTAAAAGCGATAGAGCAAGGTAGCTGCGAACTGCAGCACTTCAATATCGTTGGAGATGATTGGGATTTAGAGACACGTACCCAGCAGTTGCTAGGTACACTCAAAATCACTAGTGATTTGAACACGCTTTGTTGCTCTTTGAGTGGTGGGCAACTTGCCCTGTTACAGCTTCATCGGCTATTCGTATCAAATAACGACATACTGATCCTCGATGAGCCTTCGAACCATTTGGATAACGATGGACGCAATTGGGTACTCGAACAGTGCCAGTTGTTTGAAGGCAAAGTGCTTGTCGTCAGCCATGATCGAAGATTATTGAGACAAATGGACGGGATCTACCATCTAAATAGCTTGGGCGTACGTTTCTATAAAGGAAATTATGATGATTACTTCAAACAAGTGTCTAGCCAAAGCGAAGCGCTCAACAAACAGATCGCGCATCATCAGTCCGAAAAGAAACGACTCGAGCGTCAAGCTCAAGCCAACAAGGAAAAGGCGCAGCAGCGAGAATCTCAGGGAAACCGACTCAGAAAGTCAGGTAGCCAACCCAAGATCTTACTGGATGCGATGAAAGACAAAGCAGGACGAACCCTAGGAGCATCAGCCACTAGCCAAAGTAACTTAAAGGAGCAAAACCAAGATAGGCTTCAATCTCTTAAAGAACAAAAGGAACAACTAAAACCACAAGCGTTATATCTTAAACAGGGTAATAACAGTAAAAAGAACTCGCTATTAACCGTTGAAGATTGCCATATGAGTTTTGGTTCTGGCGCTCCCATCAACTTCTCTATGTCGCAAGGTGAACGGTGTTATCTAAGCGGTGCAAACGGCTGTGGTAAATCGACACTGTTGAAAGCGATTCACAACGAGCACACGAACTACACTGGCACCATCAAACGCTTAGGGGCGACCGTATACCTTGATCAACACTTTGGTTTGCTAGATACCCACAACACCATGTTCGATAGCCTGATGACACATAGCTGCGGCATGACAGAAAGTGACGCGCGAACCCTGCTAGCGGGAATTGGATTCAGGCGAGAGTCTGTATATCGCAAAGTCGCTCACCTCAGTGGTGGCGAGAAAATGAAATTGGCGATGTTGATTGTCAGCCATAAACAGGATGCCCCACTTCTTTTGCTTGATGAACCAGACAATCACTTGGACATAGACTCGAAGCAAATATTGGCGTCCGCTTTACGTGAATACCAGGGTGCATTCATCTTGGTCAGTCATGATAGCGATTTTGTTGAGGAGGTCGGCGTTAGCCAAAACCATATACAGCTTTAACCTTCGTAAATTCGTTCACTTAGTTTAGTTAGGCTAGTATTCTTCCGGATACTCGCCTTTCTTGATTGAGACAAGTAAACTACGCGCCTCGAACATCTATTCATAAGGCTAAGGTTTGCATACTCTAGAACAATTAAAATCAGGGCAACTTAAAGGTATTAAGCGCTTAAAACTGTCAGAAAGTCTCACCGAGTTTCCTCTAGAAATCATAGAGCTTGCAGATTCTCTTGAGATCCTAGACCTTTCAGGTAATCAGCTGTCAGACCTACCAGCCGAGTTATCACAGCTGACTAACCTGCGTATCATCTTCGCGTCGAATAACCTGTTTACGCACCTGCCTGATGTTCTAGGGTCACTTCCTAAGCTCGAAATGGTTGGCTTTAAAACCAACCAAATCAAAACCGTTAGCGAGCAGTCTCTGCCTACTCAACTACGTTGGTTAATCCTGACCGACAATGAGATTGAGATTCTGCCAAGCTCACTAGGTGAAAGACCACGACTACAGAAACTGGCATTGGCGGGTAACAAGATTCGCGTGTTACCAGAAAGCATGGAAAGCCTATCCAACCTTGAACTGGTTCGCCTGTCTGCAAACCAGTTGACTGAATTCCCTGAGTTCCTTATTAAGCTACCAAAGCTGGCTTGGCTAGCATTTGCGGGTAACCCGTTTTGCAAACACCCGAGCAGCTTAGATAGCGTGCCTGCTGTAAGCTCGCAATGCTACTCACTGAATCAAGTACTTGGTCAGGGGGCATCTGGCGTAATTTCACATGCTAACTGGTTGAACGGCGATTTTGATTTCCCACAGGAAGTCGCTGTAAAAGTATTTAAAGGTGAAGTAACAAGCGACGGCTACCCACACGATGAGCTCGAAGCTTGTTTGCAGGCTGGTCATCATAGCAACCTAGTGAAGTCGATAGCTCAAGTCGATGAACCAGACTATCTCGCATTAGTGATGGAGCTTATCCCAAGCAACTATTACAACCTAGGCTTACCCCCTACTCTTGAAAGCTGTACTCGCGATACGTTCAATGAAGGCTTTGAGCTTTCAATTACTCAGATTAATAGCATTACCGAACAGATGGTTGATGTGTTTGAACACCTTCATGCCAACAAAGTCTGTCATGGTGATCTATACGCTCACAACACTTTAGTGAACGAAAAAGGTCAGATGATCTTTGGCGACTTTGGAGCGGCAACTATCTACGGCTACCTAACTGAAGAGCAGCAACAAGGCATTCGTCGTATCGAAGCTCGCGCATTAAAGTACTTTATTGAAGACCTACTGACGATTTGTGCAAAGCAAGATCAAGACAGCGAGCTTTATAGTCAACTAGCGAACTTCAAAGCTTAATGGCTTAATAGCTTAATAGCGCGTTGATTAGAAGTACTCGGTCGAATTGAAAACAACAAAGCCAACATCACTGTTGGCTTTGTTGTTCTTGGAATATCACTAATTTTAATGGACAAGCAAGGTTGGCTAAAAGGGATTAACGCTCAGCCTGCACCAATTTCAGATACGAGTGCAGCTCACCATTTTTATATTCCACTGCAGAGTGAATATTTAGATCAGCACGAGCCACAACAGCAAACTGGTAGCGGTTCTCACCCTTCAGAATCTCGACGTGTAACAAACCATCTTTTAGTTGCCACTGCCCTGTTGTTTCAAATCGGTCGAACAAACGATATTCAATCAAAGAACCGTCAGCATTGAAGTGCACTTCAGTGATGTAACCGCCGGGACAGCTCTTCACCCAAACTCGATTCTCGATATCACTGACAATGAAGTCACGCTTGGTATCACGCCACGCTAGAAAGCCTTCGCTATCATAAAGAGCAATGTTGAGATCAGTTCTAGAAATTAACGGCTGCTCAGTTTGCTCACGACAATAAAGTTGGAGCAAAATTTTCTGAACTGTTTCATTCTGTAATTCATTCATTGTGACTTCTCTTTCTCATTGCTCTGCGTTAGACGCGGTATTGATCAACCAATTCTATTTAAAGCGGGCTACACAAGCTCGTAAGAAACCACATACAGCTGAGAGATACCTGGATAGATATCTTGAATCACGTCTTTCAGTACTTGCAGCGTCATGTTCTCTTGCTGAGCATGGAACTCACCTAAGTCATCAAACAAAATTGGCTCAACGCTGATGATCTTAAGATTACAGAACACACGGTCTTGCTCTAGCGTCGATACTTCCACAACACTGCCTGGCTGGTAGTCTCGCTCAGATTCATCACGAATAGTAATCGTCTTCTTGCCAGATAGGATGTCAGTTTCAAAACGTTCGAAGAACGTCATAGTGGTCGGTGCGGTCATTTATTTCGGTCGCTTTACATTTAAAGGTTAGGTAAATGTTTATATACCAGAATGCGTGTTCAAGCGAATAAAAATTAGGTGCGGGATGCGAGATGCGAGATGCGAGATGCGAGATGCGAGATGCGAGATGCGAGATGCGAGAGAGTATGGCAAAGCCAAATTACAGGCAATAAAAAAGGAGAACCGAAGTTCTCCTTTTCTTAAACCTTTAAGCTAACTCTAAATTATAGAGATGCTTTCGCTTTTTCAACTAGAACAGCAAATGCTGCTTTGTCGAATACTGCGATGTCAGCAAGAATCTTACGGTCGATCTCGATAGATGCTTTCTTTAGGCCATTGATGAAACGGCTGTAAGATAGACCATTTTGACGAGATGCCGCGTTGATACGTGCAATCCAAAGTTGACGGAATTGACGTTTCTTGTTGCGACGGTCACGGTAAGCGTATTGACCAGCTTTGGTAACTGCTTGGAAAGCTACGCGGTAAACACGTGAACGTGCTCCGTAGTAACCTTTAGCTTGTTTTAGAACTTTCTTATGACGTGCACGAGCTTGTACACCACGTTTTACGCGAGGCATTATGCTTCTCCTAAACTAAACGAATTTATAAACTAAAAAGAATTAAGCGTATGGCATCATACGTAGAACTTGAGCAACTTCACATTTAGGAAGGATCGAGTTCGGACGTAGCTGACGCTTGTTCTTAGTAGTACGCTTAGTCAGGATGTGACGTTTACCAGCGTGCTTAAACTTAATACCACCAGCAGTTTTCTGGAAACGCTTAGCAGCACCTTTGTTGGTTTTCATCTTAGGCATGATGAATAACTCCGCATTGTTGAGTTGTTAATAACATAGTAATTAGGGCGAATAAAACCCCGCAACCTGAGGCTGCAGGGTTCAATTACTTGCAAAGCCGTTAATTACTTCTTTTTAGGGGCCAACACCATGATCATCTGGCGACCTTCAATTCTCGTTGGGAAAGATTCGACTACTGCAAATTCTTCAGTATCCGCTTTCAAACGATTAAGAACGTCAACACCGATTTCTTGGTGAGCCATTTCGCGGCCACGGAAGCGAATTGTTACCTTCACTTTGTTGCCGTCTTCTAGGAAACCAGTCAGGTTGCGTAGTTTTACCTGATAGTCTCCAATATCAGTTCCAGGTCGGAATTTAATTTCCTTGATCTGAACCTGCTTTTGCTTCTTCTTCTGCTCTTTCGCAGCTTTGCTCTTCTCGAAGAGGAACTTACCGTAGTCCATCACACGACAAACTGGCGGCTCGGCGTTAGGGCTGATCTCTACAAGATCCATACCAGCTTCATTTGCAGCTTCCATCGCTTCAGCGATTGATACTACACCAACAGCTTCGCCGTCTGCGCCAGTTAGACGCACTTCACGAACGCCACGAATGTCACCGTTTAAACGGTGCTGGTTTTGTTTGGCCGGTTGTTGGCCACGTCTTCCGCCTTTAATAGCTATTCCTCCAGATTGAGCTTACGGCTTGAAACCTCGGCTTGGATGTATGAAATAAAGTCATCCACTTTAAATTTGCCAAGGTCCTTACCTTTACGTGTACGTACTGCAATTGCGCCGGCTTCCATTTCTTGGTCACCACACACAAGCATGAACGGTACACGTTTCAAAGTATGTTCGCGGATTTTAAAGCCAATCTTCTCATTTCTCAAGTCTGCTTTGACTCTAAATCCACTTTTTTGCAGTTTTTTCGTAATTTCTTGTACATATTCAGACTGTTTGTCTGTAATGCCCATTACAACTGCTTGTTCTGGCGCCAACCACGTTGGGAAGAAGCCAGCGTATTCTTCAATAAGAATACCAATGAAGCGTTCTAGTGAACCTAAAATCGCGCGGTGGATCATAACTGGCGTGTGACGCTCGTTATCTTCACCTACGTAAGTAGCACCTAAACGTTCTGGTAATGCAAAATCGAGCTGCACTGTACCACATTGCCAAGCGCGGTCCAAACAATCATGCAAAGTAAATTCAATCTTAGGTCCGTAGAACGCACCCTCGCCTTCTTGAATCTCGTATGCAATGTCCATTGCCTCTAGCGCTTGCTTAAGGTCAGCCTCTGCACGGTCCCACATTTCGTCTGAACCTACACGCTGTTCTGGACGAGTAGATAGCTTAACAACGATGCTTTCGAAGCCGAAAGTTGTGTAAGTATCGTAAACCATTTCAATACAAGCTTTAACTTCTTGTTGAACTTGGTCTTCAGTACAGAATACGTGAGCATCATCTTGAGTGAAGCCACGAACACGCATAATGCCGTGAAGTGCGCCAGACGGCTCGTTACGGTGACATGAGCCGAACTCAGCCATACGTAGCGGTAGATCACGGTAAGATTTCAAACCTTGGTTGAAGATTTGAACGTGACCAGGACAGTTCATTGGCTTGATAGCGTATTCACGGTTCTCTGAAGAAGTAGTGAACATCGCTTCAGCGTACTTATCCCAGTGACCAGAGCGTTCCCAAAGAACACGGTCCATCATTAATGGGCCTTTAACTTCTTGGTAATCGTACTCAGTCAGTTTTTGACGAATAAATACTTCTAGCTCACGGAAGATAGTCCAACCGTTGTGGTGCCAGAACACCATGCCTGGTGCTTCTTGCTGCATGTGGAATAGGTCAAGCGCTTTACCGATTTTACGGTGGTCACGTTTAGCCGCTTCTTCTAGGCGCACAAGGTGAGCTTTAAGTGCCTTCTTGTCGTGGAATGCAGTGCCGTAGATACGTTGAAGCATCTTGTTGTCACTGTTACCACGCCAGTATGCACCCGCTACGTTAAGTAGAGTGAAGTGCTGGCAGAAGCTCATGTTAGGCACGTGTGGACCACGACACATATCGATGTATTCTTCGTGATGGTACAGGCCTGGACGATCATCTTTAGAAACGTTCTCGTCCAAGATTTCAATCTTGTAAGTCTCGCCGCGAGCTTCGAATGCGTCGCGCGCTTCCTGCCAGCTAACTTTCTTCTTAACAACCTGGTATTTGGTCTTCGCTAGCTCTTTCATGCGCTTTTCGATCTTTTCTAGATCGTCTTGCGTTAGAGAGTGCTCAAGATCGATATCGTAGTAGAAACCGTTATCGATAGTAGGACCGATCGCCATTTTCGCTTCTGGAAAAAGCTGCTTAACCGCGTGGCCTAAAAGGTGAGCACAAGAGTGACGAACGATTTCAAGGCCATCAACTTCATCTTTAGCTGTGATGATTTCTAGGCTTGCATCGTTTTCGATAAGATCACAAGCATCAACACGCTCGCCGTCTACACGACCAGCAATGGTAGCTTTCGCAAGACCAGGACCGATTGATAGGGCAACATCTAGAGTTGATACAGGGTTGTCAAATTGACGCTGACTACCGTCAGGAAGAGTAATAATTGGCATTATTTGTCCTTTACAGTGGTGTTGCACACCAAGCAACACATGAAAATGTTTAATATATGTCTTTCAATCAACGAGTACGCTGATTGGGGATATATGCATAATAAATATACCCACATAGAAGCAAATACAGATGCCACATCTGTGAGTAGCCGAACATTGTAACGAAATAATATGAAATGACAATGTTAGTCCCGCAGCACCACAAAACTATATGACTGAAATGTCTCTTCTATATAGATCCTTCTAACGCCTAACCCATAGTTCAATCAGTAATTCGTTGGCTTTATCTACAATACAAAAAAGCCGAACGGATAAGTTCGGCTATAGAAATCGTACTGTCTTGTCTCTATTAATAGAAAAAGCGACTACTAACAGAAAGGGAACTACGCACTCATGATTCTTGATACAGCGTTGCGAATGTCTGAGTCGGCCGCATTAGCAGGTAAGCTGAATGAGATGTATTGGTCGCCACGGAAGCTCATTGAGCGGTCGATTTCTGCTAGGCAGTGAACCATTGAACCTTCAACGATGAATGACAGCTCGATCTCTTTATTATTCATGAAGCCGCCGCTGCGAAACTCAATCTCTTGGTAACAGCCCGAACGAGAAGCAAAGCTGTTGCCTTTTAAGAAGCCCTTCTCTACGTCTGCTTTCACCATTGCCATGCCCGATGCTTCCACACCTTGGATAATTTTAGCGACTGTTGGCAGTGGATGAACGGAGATAAAGTCACGGTCTTTAGGATCAATCGCAAAGCCGATATCTAGGTTGGTTTCAACCCACACATGGCATTGGTTCATTTGTGCGTTCAACGCGGTGACTGGTGTTTCATCATTTAACTTAAGACGGAACGGCACCAATTTGGTTTCACCCGGTTGGATCACAAATGGTTCTACCGCTTGAATACGACCCAACGAAAAAGTTTCGTAGCTGGTGCTATCTTCCGTTTCGACTTTTACTTCTGTGTTGAGAACCAAGTTAATCAGGTCGATTTGTTGCTCAACGTCGCCACCAACAATGTGAACATTGCCAGACAACTCTCCACCTTGGAAAACTTCAATATTATCTAAGACGGTATCAACCTTTGCTGCACCGATGCCCAACGAGGCCTTTAATTTCTTAAACATATTATTTCCCTTTCTAATTATCTGATTTACGAATAGTTATTGCGTGACAATTTGCGACACTTGCCTCACAGAATCAAGCAATTTGCCCCATCTATGTTGAATAAGGTCACATTGCCCGAGGAAATGTTGAAATCGTTAAAAAATCCGTTACTCTATTTGTATAGTCAAATAAGGTTTCATTATGTCGAAAGCGCCGCTCTACCTTCAGATAAAACAGTTCATAGACGACAAAATTACCAATGGTCACTGGCCGGTGGGTTATCAAATTACCACCGAACTCGAACTCACCGAGCAGTTCAATGTGAGTAGAATGACGGTCAATAAAGCCATTCGAGATCTTGTGTCTGAAGGTAAGCTCATTAGGAAGCCAAGGCTTGGTACTTTTGTTTGTGAACCCGACGAAAAAGCGCAATCTCCGCTGCTTGATATCAACAACATCGCGCAAGAGATCAAAGACCGCGGCCAAACGTATACTAGCCAAGTTATCAAGCACGATAGTATCAAGGCTGATGAAAGCACGGCTACACGGTTAGGTGTGATGATTAACGCAGAGGTGTTCTATAGTGAAATCATACACTTTGCTGACAACACGCCGATACAATTGGAAGCGCGCTGGGTGAATTCTCAAGCCGCTCCAAAATACCTAGAGCAAGACTTTTCAACTTCCACACCTAATGAATACCTTTCAAAAAGCTGCCCGTTAAGTGCTATCGAGCACACGGTTGAAGCCATTATTCCAGACTCTCAAATCAGAACGTCACTAAAGCTATCTGAATCAGAGCCTTGCCTTCTTTTGAATAGAAGAACATGGAGCAAAGAACGCCTCATCAGCTTTGCATTGCTCTACCATCCTGGCTCTAAGTACAAATTAAGCTCCAAGATACTTCTAGATTAAAGAACATCATCCTGATCGCCGATCACATTTTTGCAACATCAACTTGATTCGGGTCATAGTTTAGCCTATTTATTTGTATATACATTTAATGTTTAGCAAAGATCTAGGTGATTATGAATTTGATCCTCAAAAACGCACGAGTGGTCTCCATGAGTTCGGGATCCGACGGTTATCAGCCCTCTTCCCCTCAAGATATCGTTATCGAAAGCGGTAAAATCGTGTCCATCTCTTGTTCAAACCAAGGCGTACTTGCTTCTGAGGTAGAACAACCGAGCACTGATAACTCTGAGGATTACATCACCTATGATTGCAAGAACAAGCTCGTCACCCCAGGTCTGATTGATTGCCACACTCACCTCGTATTTGCGGGTAATCGTGCCAACGAATTTGAACAGCGTTTGAATGGTATCTCTTACACCGACATCGCCAAACAAGGCGGCGGCATTCTAGCGACAGTCACTGCAACACGCGCAGCGCAAGAGTCTGAGCTGGTTGAAATGGCATTACCGAGACTTGATGGCCTACTAAGAAGTGGCGTAACCAGCATCGAAGTAAAATCTGGCTATGGTTTAACACTTGATGATGAACTCAAAATGTTACGCGCAGCCAAAGCGTTAGAGAATCATCGCCGTATTAAGATCACGACCACTCTCCTTGCAGCACATGCTGTGCCACCCGAATACAAAGAGCAACCGGACAGCTATATCGATCTGGTTTGCCAAGAGATCATTCCTAAAGCTGCAGAGCAAGGGCTCGCCGATGCCGTTGACGTGTTCTGCGAATCTATCGGCTTCAACTTAGAACAAACCGAACGCGTCTTTGCAGCTGCCAAAGTACATGGGCTGGCGATTAAAGGCCACACTGAACAACTTTCTAATATGGGTGGCAGCGCGCTTGCAGCAAAATACGGCGCACTCTCTGTCGACCATGTTGAATACCTTGATGAAACCGGAGTAAAAACGCTGGCAGAATCAGGCACAGTCGCCACCTTATTACCCGGTGCTTTCTACTTCTTGAAAGAGACTCAACAGCCGCCTATCGCCCTACTTCGTGAACACAAGATTCCAATGGCGATCGCGACCGACTTAAACCCCGGAACCTCCCCTTTTGCAGATTTAACCCTGATGATGAACATGAGCTGCACCCTGTTTGGCACGACACCTGAAGAAGCATTGCGTGGTGTAACTTGTAACGCTGCGGCTGCCATTGGTGAGTCACAAACCAAAGGTAAAGTCGAAATCGGTTATGCCGCAGATTTGGCTATCTGGAACATCGACCACCCTGCCGACTTAAGCTATCAAGTTGGTGTTCCGCACCTGCATAAACGCATTGTTAATGGCGAGGTGTGTCATGACTCAATCTAAATCCAACGCTATCCAAGAGAACGCAACAACCATGCATAACTTTGTGTGGACAGGGCGTAATGATCTTGAAGATGGCCCACTCGGTACTCGCGTTCATCACATTACCAAGCAAGTGCAAAGTAGCGAGTTAAGTGACGAGCTGACTGACGGTGGTATCGCCTTGGTAGGCTTTGCCAGCGACGCCGGTGTTGCAAGAAATAAAGGACGCGTGGGCGCGAAACAAGCACCTAACTTGATACGCCAAACTCTGGCGAATATGGCTTGGCACAGTGACGCATACATCGCGGATCTTGGTGATATCGAGTGCAATGATGGTCAATTGGAAGTCAGCCAAAAACAGTGTGCTTCTGTGATTGCCAATGCCTTAGCAACCAACAAAGTGATTACCCTTGGCGGTGGTCACGAAGTCGCTTGGGCTTCTTTCCAAGGCCTAGCTGAGCATCTTCACAGAACTCAATCAGATCACAAACCTAAGATAGGCATCGTTAACTTTGATGCTCACTTTGATCTTCGTGAATTTGAAAGCGACATCGCTGACGTAAAGCCAAGCTCAGGCACACCATTTAACCAGATAAGTGATTACTGCCACACACATCAGTGGCCGTTTCATTACGCTTGTCTTGGTGTGAGTGCCGCCAGCAATACCAAAGCGCTGTTTAACAAAGCTGACCAACTGGGCGTGTGGTATGAACACGACCGCAACATGACCCAAGTGAATCAAGTCGCTCAACTGATCAAGTTACAAAAATTCATCGCTGAGTGTGATTATCTCTATCTCACCATTGATCTCGATGTTTTCCCCGCAGCTACTGCGCCGGGCGTAAGTGCACCAGCGGCAAGAGGCGTGAGCTATGAAGCACTCGCTCCTTTTCTAGAACAGATTTTCCAACACAGTAAAAAACTCATTATCTCGGACATTGCAGAATATAACCCGGACTACGACGTCGATGGCCAAACGGCTCGATTGGCAGCTCGTTTGTGTTGGGATATTGCCAGTGCAATGGCCAGCGACTAATCCAGCTATACCGATAACTACAACTACAACTACAACTACAACTACAACTACAACTACAACGATATAACGTGAAACAGAAGGAATTCCAAAATGACGGAACACCACAACAGTGACCCTCGTCTCGACACGACTCGCGAAATTCGCGCACCTCATGGCACCACTTTGCGCGCAAAATCTTGGTTAACAGAAGCACCCCTTCGTATGCTAATGAACAACCTAGATCCTGATGTGGCAGAACACCCACATGCACTGGTTGTGTATGGCGGTATTGGTCGTGCAGCACGTGATTGGAAATGTTACGACAAGATTGTTGAAGTATTAGAGCGTTTAGAGGACGACCAAACGTTACTTGTTCAATCCGGTAAACCTGTGGGCGTGTTCCCGACTCATAAAAACGCACCTCGCGTACTGATCGCTAACTCGAACCTTGTTCCACACTGGGCGAACTGGGAACACTTCAACGAGTTCGATAAAGAAGGCTTGATGATGTACGGCCAAATGACGGCGGGCAGCTGGATCTACATTGGTTCACAAGGCATCGTTCAAGGTACTTACGAAACCTTTGTCGCTATCGCGAAGAAGCACTTCCAAGGTGAAGCAAACGGCAAGTGGGTTCTAACGGGCGGTCTTGGTGGAATGGGCGGCGCTCAACCTCTTGCTGCAACGATGGCTGGCTTCTCAATGATCGCAGTGGAGTGTGATGAATCACGAATCGACTACCGCTTGCGTACTGGCTATGTAGACAAAAAAGCCACCAGCTTAGATGAAGCGATGGCAATGATTAAAGAGTCAGACACGCCAATCTCTGTTGGCTTATTAGGTAACGCCGCAGACGTCTTCCCAGAGTTAGTTGAACGCAATATCACACCTGATGTGGTGACTGACCAAACCTCTGCCCACGATCCTCTTAACGGCTACTTGCCGCAAGGTTGGACGATGGAGAAAGCCGCACAAGAGCGCTCCATTGATGAAGCAAAAGTGGTGAAAGCCGCTAAGCAATCTATGGCGATTCAAGTACAAGCGATGTTAGACCTGCAATACCGCGGCGCAGCGACCGTGGATTACGGTAATAACATTCGCCAAATGGCACTGGAAGAAGGCGTAGAAAACGCGTTTGATTTCCCAGGTTTCGTTCCGGCTTATATTCGACCTTTATTCTGCGAAGGTATTGGTCCTTTCCGTTGGGCGGCACTATCTGGTGACCCAGAAGACATCTACAAAACAGACCAAAAAGTAAAAGAACTGATTCCAGACAACCCACATCTACATAACTGGCTAGATATGGCGCGTGAACGCATTCAGTTCCAAGGCCTGCCTGCGCGTATTTGTTGGGTTGGCTTGAAAGATCGTGAACGCTTAGGCCAAGCATTCAATGAAATGGTGAAAAATGGCGAACTGAAAGCACCAGTTGTTATCGGTCGTGACCACCTAGATTCAGGTTCAGTAGCAAGCCCGAACCGCGAAACAGAAGGCATGATGGATGGATCAGATGCCGTATCAGATTGGCCTCTATTGAATGCCCTTCTGAACACAGCGGGCGGCGCAACTTGGGTTTCTTTGCACCACGGTGGTGGCGTTGGTATGGGCTTCTCGCAACACTCAGGCATGGTGATTTGTTGTGACGGCAGTGAAGATGCATCACCGCGTATTGCTCGCGTACTTCACAATGACCCAGCAACCGGCGTTATGCGTCATGCTGATGCAGGTTACGATATTGCCAAGCAATGTGCCAAAGAGCAGAAGCTTGATTTACCTATGCTAAACGAAGAACTTCGTCGCCTTTAATGTCTGGAGAGAACATGTTGAACTTATTACTTAAGCCAGGACTTCTTGGCCTATCTGAACTTCGAAAAATCAGCCGTAGCCCTGTGAACTTATCACTCGATCCTGCAGCAATCCCGGATATCGAAGCGAGCATGCAAGTTGTCGAACAAGTGATTGCTGAAGACCGCACTGTGTATGGCATCAACACGGGTTTTGGCTTATTAGCAAACACCAAGATTGCGCCTGAAGATCTCGAAGTTCTACAGAAAAGTATCGTACTTTCTCACGCTGCGGGCATTGGCAAGTTCATGTCTGATGAAACCGTACGCTTGATGATGGTATTGAAGATTAACAGCTTGTCTCGCGGTTACTCGGGTATCCGACTCAAGGTCATCAATGCTCTTATCGATCTTGTGAACGCACAGGTTTACCCATGTGTTCCACAAAAAGGATCAGTAGGTGCATCTGGAGATCTTGCTCCCCTCGCCCACATGAGTACGGTACTTCTAGGTGAAGGCCAAGCGCGCCACAACGGCAAAATCATCACTGGCTTAGAAGCAATGCAGATCGCTGGCTTGGAGCCAATCACACTTGCGCCGAAAGAAGGCTTAGCGCTGTTAAACGGCACACAAGCATCGACTGCCTTTGCATTAGAAGGTCTGTTCGCAGCGGAAGACTTGTTTGCGTCTGCAACCGTATGTGGTGCAATGTCTGTTGAAGCTGCACTGGGTAGTCGTCGTCCGTTTGACCCTCGAATTCATCGCGTTCGTGGTCATCGTGGTCAAATGGATGCCGCGCTTGCTTATCGCCATATGCTTGATCAAAAGAGTGAGATTGGTGAATCACACACTTGCTGTGAAAAGGTTCAAGACCCTTACTCGTTGCGCTGTCAGCCTCAAGTGATGGGTGCCTGTTTACAGCAAATTCGTAATTCAGCAGAAACGTTAAACGTTGAAGCGAACTCGGTATCGGATAACCCACTGGTATTTGCTGAAGACGGCGACATTATTTCAGGTGGTAACTTCCACGCAGAACCTGTGGCAATGGCAGCGGATAACCTAGCACTTGCGATTGCAGAAATTGGTAGCCTTTCTGAACGAAGAATGGCACTGCTGATTGATAGCGCACTAAGCAAACTTCCACCTTTCTTGGTCGATAACGGCGGCGTTAATTCAGGCTTTATGATTGCTCAGGTTACCTCTGCAGCATTGGCGAGTGAGAACAAAACCTTAGCGCATCCTGCGTCAATAGACAGCCTTCCGACATCAGCAAACCAAGAAGACCACGTATCAATGGCAACCTTCGCAGCACGTAGACTTAGATACATGGCTGAAAATACCCGTGGGATATTGGCTGTAGAATATTTAGCAGCAGCACAAGGGCTAGACTTCCGCGCTCCGAATCTATCTTCTCCTCGTGTGGAAGAAGCGAAACAGATTTTGCGTGAAAAAGTCAGCTTCTACGACAAAGACAGATATTTTGCACCGGATATTGAACAAGCGAACTTATTGCTCAAATTATCCGTTCATAATCACCTAATGCCAGAAGGCACTTTGTGTAGCTTTTAAAGCAAAAACATTCTGAACAACACTCATTAGAGTGTCATATAAACAAGGGCTATCGATTAGCCCTTGTTGCATTGAGCCAGAGGCCATATCTCTCTTAAAGTCGTCACATACCATCCAACGTATTTATCTAATTGACTGATATATAAGCAAAGTTAACTGGATAGACCATTAGAACGAAGTTAGTTAGCTATAATCCACCCCAGATTTGATGACTAATAGCGATACTATGTTTCTGACACCTTACTTTTCTACTGAAGACAATCAATTTCAATTCACTCGTGAACAGGCTAGCCACTTTGCTAAAAAAGTAGCCGCTGACTTCAACCCAATTCACGATGAAGACAACAAGCGCTTCTGCGTGCCTGGCGATCTTTTGTTTGCAGTTCTTCTGCAGAAAGAAGGTATCAGCCAAAAAATGCGTTTTGATTTTTCAGGTATGGTTGGTAACGGTATTGCGCTTAGCGTTGACAACAAGTGTGAAAAAGAAAGCTCACTGGTTGACGAGAAAGGCAAAGAGTACCTACACATGTCTTGTGAAGGTGAGAAAAGCCACGATCAAGCATTCATCGAACACGTAGTAACAAACTACGTTAAGTTCTCTGGTATGAACTTCCCACACATCATGGTTCCTCTTATGGAAGAGCAACAGATGATGATCAACTGCCAACGCCCTCTTGTTATTTACGAGAGCATGGAAGTTGAATTTACTCGCCTAGACCTATCTCACCCAGAAGTTGAATTCTCTGGTGCGACTTTTGATGTTGAAGGCAAGCGTGGCATCGTGACACTGAACTTCGATTTCAAAGAGGACGGCGAAGTGGTAGGTAAAGGCGTGAAACGCATGGTAGCAAGTGGCCTTAAGCCATACGACCAAGCTTCTGTAGACGACCTAGTAAACCGCTTCAACGAACGCAAAGAGATGTTTCTAGCTCAGTTCACAGCCGCTGCTTAATCAGCTCTAGAACAAGATCAATAAAGCCCAGCTTGATAATCTCAAGCTGGGCTTTTTTATTTCGATTACTAAGCCAGCACTCAAATCATCACTAAATCCAGCGTCTAACCTTTTGTTTGTAATCAACATATTCTGCGCCGAATAATTGTTCTAGTGCTCGCTCTTCGGGTTTGATTTGGAAGTAATTCATGTAGATTACGAAGCCAAAGCTAAGTAGTACACTGAAGATATTCTGGAAGAAGTAGCCAAAGCAAAATAGCAGGATGAACAACCCTAAGTACATTGGGTTTCGCGTGTAGCCAAAAATTCCACTGTCCACGACGGCTGAAGCGGTTTCGACTTTGATCGGGTTAACGGTGGTTTTCTGTTTTCGAAATTCCAATATGCCGGATATTCCGATCACACCACTCAATGTGACTCCGATTCCTAACACAATCATTCCATGAGGCAATGCCAGTGTCCCTTGGCTCAACTGTTGAGCGCAGAAGTATGATGCTACGAATACAATAATGAACAGTGCAACTGGTGGTACTTTTAATTCTAGAAATTTCATACTTTTCCTTATTAACATTCCTTTGTTAGTTTAGAAAAAAGCCCAGCAATTGCTGGGCTAAATGTATTAGAGAATTTTTGCTAGCGCCTGTAATGGGTGAGCAAGCTTCTCACCTTCAAAACGCTTCACTTGGCTGCGGCAAGAATAGCCCGTCACCAAGCAACGATCTTTTGGTAAGTCCTGCATTTGAGGCTTCCAGCTTAAACCATATATGTCTTTCGACATTTGTAGCTTATCGACTTCGTGGCCGAAAGTTCCTGCCATACCACAACAGCCGACAGGAACGCTGGTTAACGCCGCCCCAAAGTGTTTGAAGATAGTACCCCACTCTTTTTCAGCGTTCGGCATTTTGGTCTTCTCAGTACAGTGAGCAAACAAGTACCACATATCTTCACTTGCTGAGCGTGCTTCGAACTCACCTAGCGATGGCATTAACCATTCATGCACAGTAAGCACATCAAAGTCGCCGCGCTTGCCACCTAAGATCTCGACGTATTCATCGCGGTAACAAAGCACAAGAGCAGGATCAACACCGACCAAAGGAATTCCGATATCCGCCACCATCGACAAGAAATCAGAAGTCGATTTCGCCTCACGTGCAAAACGATTTAAGAAGCCCTTGATGTGTAGCGCTTTACCATTCGGTTTGAACGGCAGCAGTACCGGTGTTTTGCCCAGCTTTTGAGCCAAAGTGACGAAGTCTTCAATCACCTCAGCATCATAGAAGCTGGTAAACGGATCTTGAACGATCAGCACATGCTGTTTCTTCTGTTCAGAAGACAAGCCTTCTAAATACTGTAAGTCGAAGAGTTGTAGCTCTTTACTTGCTAGACGATTTTGTAGCGTAGGCACCGACATCAATGGTGCATCAACATAACCGACCGTTTTAGCTGTTGCCGTTTGGATCCACTTTTGACCTAATGCAGCGTTCACTACTTTTGGCGCTTTCGCCATCAGCGGCAGCATGGTTTCAATGTTGGCAACTAGATAATCTTTTACAGGGCGTTGGTAACGGGAGTAATAGATGTTCAAGAATCGTGAGCGGAAACTTGGTACATCGACTTTGATCGGACATTGACTCGCACACGCTTTACACGCCAAACAACCGTTCATCGCTTCATGAACTTCATGTGAGAAATCGTATTCGTGGCGTTTGTTCATCGTGTTACGAACACGCTCAATCATAGTCTTAACGGGTGTATTGTCTTTCAACGCTTCTTGCTCAAGGTCAAGAATATCAACGCCTTGTTCAGTCAGTTGACGCAACCACTCTCTTACCAAGCCTGCGCGGCCTTTTGGTGAATGACGTCTGTCAGCCGTAACTTTCATTGAAGGACACATTGGCGAGCTAGTATCGTAGTTGAAACACAAGCCGTTACCGTTACATTCCATTGCTTGCTTGAAGCTGTCACGCACTTGTACGTCGATCTGACGGTCGTAGAAACCACGCTTGGTATCGGTGACTTTCACCAATTCAGCGTCACTTTCTAAAGGCGTACAGATCTTGCCTGGGTTCATCTTGTTGTGCGGGTCGAATGCTGCTTTAACACGTCTTAATTCGGTAAACAGCTCTTCACCAAAGAAGTCTGGGCCATACTCCGAACGGAAGCCTTTACCGTGTTCACCCCACATTAAGCCGCCGTATTTCGCCACCAGCTTAACCACTTCATCAGAGACTTCATGCATCAAGGCTTCTTGCATCGGATCACACAGATCCAATGCCGGACGAACGTGTAATACACCCGCATCTACGTGACCAAACATGCCGTAATTCAACTCTTTTGAATCGAGTAACACTCTAAATTCAGAGATGAAATCCGCGAGGTTTTCTGGTGGTACACAAGTATCTTCAGCAAAAGCGACTGGCTTAGCTCGGCCTTTCGCCGCACCTAACAGACCCACTGCTTTCTTACGCATGTTGTAGATTCGGCCAATGCTCGCCAAATCGCTACAAACTTGAAAACCAATCACGCCGGCTTCTTCGCTTTCAACCATGGTTTCAAGGCGTGCAGTCAGCGCTTGAACTTGCTGTTCAACTTCCGCTTCATCTTGGCCTGCAAACTCAACCATGTTGATGCCAAGCATCTCTTTGTTCGGAACATCAGTCAGCAAATCGCTCACGGTGTGCCAAACGATGTCTTGCTTCGCTAGGTTCAATACTCTTGAATCTACCGTTTCAACAGACAGTGCTTTCGCTTCCACCATGAACGGCGCATTACGCAGCGCAGAATCAAACGTGTTGTATTTCACGTTAACCAGTGTGCGCGCTTTTGGAATCTTGGTTAGGTTTAACTTTGCTTCCGTGATGAATGCTAAAGAACCTTCAGCGCCACATAGAACGCGAGTTAGGTCAAAGCTGTCATCTTGTTCGTTGATTGCATTCTTTAGGTCATAGCCTGTTAAGAAGCGATTCAGCGGAGGGAATTTATCTAAGATTTGAGCGCGTTTGTCTCGACAAACCGCCTCTGTCACCGCAAGTGCATGGTGAGCGAATTCACCCTCTACAGGTAAGCCGTGTGATAAATCAGATTCTAGACATGAACCATCTGCGAACACCGCTTGCAGCGACAATACATGGTCAGACGTTTTGCCGTACTTCAATGACCCTTGGCCCGAAGCATCGGTATTGATCATGCCACCCAAGGTTGCTCGGTTACTGGTAGAAAGGTCTGGAGAGAAAAAGTAACCATAAGGGCGAACAGCGTCGTTCAATTGATCTTTAACGACACCAGACTGAACTCTTACCCAGCCCTCTTTCTCGTTAATCTCAAGAACCTTATTCATGTATCGCGACAGGTCAACCACGACACCTTTTGTTAAAGATTGTCCGTTGGTTCCGGTACCGCCGCCACGAGGGGAAAAAGTCACGCGTTCGTAAGCGGATTTAGAAACCACTTTACCGATAAGCACAACGTCTTGCGTTGTTTTAGGAAGGATGACCGCCTGCGGCAATTGCTGATAGACACTGTTATCAGTCGCCACAGCCAAACGGCTAGAATATTGAGATTCAATGTCGCCAGTAAAGCCCGCTGTTTTTAGTTCATCTAAAAAGCGTACGACAACTGGATCGACATCAGCATTGAGTTGAAGTCTTGGTAACATTTGCTTCCTGCCCCTACTTCGCTGATCCTATCAGCATTGGGTTATCTGAGATTTTTAATAATTTTCTTTGAATTTCGTCACTTTACTACTATTAAGATCATATAAAAAGGTGATCAAATCAGAATCTCAGTGCAAGAATGGAGAAATAGTCACTTTCGTCTTAATTCAGTAACAATATACTGAATAACATTTTGTTTAAGACATCTCCACGAGCACATCACAATGAAAAAAAACAAAACAGTCACAACTGAAGATATCCTTCTTAAACTATGCCAATCAGTCTCAAGCGTACTGACTTCAGCGACGGCTTCTCAGGTGTCCTATTCAGCCATGGTTCAAAAGATCAACAAGACAAGCCTAAAGCCAGATTTTGGTTGCTTCGTTCTGTTTGACGGCGGCTTTTCTGGTCTCGTTGTTATTAATTTTACGTCCAAAGCAGCGCTAGAGATCTACACCAATTACATGCGCAATATGGGCATGCCTGAAAACGAGCTTGCTGTGCTTCATACTTCAGACGAAGTGGGTGATGTATTGGGTGAGTTGATGAACCAATTAGTTGGCGATTTCACCAATAAAATCCGCAAAGAGCTGCAAACCAACATCACACAAAACCAACCGAAAATGCTGGCTCTGAACAAGCAAGTTAACCTTTCTGTTGATACCAATCTCGACCGTCCACAAGCTCGTCGTGTGACCTTCTCTACCGCTAATAACAACATCTTCTACCTTGAGCTTGCGATGGATAAGACTGAGTTCATTCAATTAGAAGAATTTGAAATCGCAGAAGACGAATGTCCAGATAGCATTCTTGAGGCGACTCAGAAAAAAATGCAAGAAGCGAACAAGCCAGCTCAAAGCTCTGGCAATGATTCTGCGGCAGATCTACTCGATGAACTGGGTATCTAGTTTACGAATGCTCTAGACATATTGAAAAAACGTGTCACTAACGCCATCAATACGCTTGATGGCGTTTTTGTTTTTACCGCCAACTGGGCTCATGCAGTTCAATGTTCACCGCCTTCCTTGTTCATCAAACCAGTTTTGCCTTTCTGTTACCCGCGAAAACATGTAAAATGTTGGACTTTTAAAAATTTGCGGTACTGATTAAATTGTCGATGGATAAGAAAAAAGCCCTAAAGAAAATTGCCAAGTGTCTTGAGCTTGGAAATTCTGCGAACGTCAATGAAGCTGCCAATGCGATAAAAATGGCGCATAACTTGATGCTGAAATATGGTCTCGAAAAAGACGATATTGAATTTATCAAGATGGGGAAAACTCAGTCCAGTCACCTGTTACCTGCAAATATCAGTTCTACACTGCTGCGTGTTATTCGCGGTATCAACACCAAATTTGGCGTAGAAGCCGTATTGCTGAATCATAAAGGCCTCAAGCGTGTTGAGTTCATTGGTGAAGCCGACCGCGCGATCTTCGCAGCGTTCGCTTTCGATATCATTTATCGTGAACTGAATGAACACACCGGCCAATTCAGAAATAGCTTTGCTGGCTCTGGCACAGGGTCCTTAGAAGTGACACGCCGCGTGAACTCGTTTGTTTCAGGCTGGGTTGAAGGTGCGCTTGAAAAGCTACCAACCATTACTCCCGACGACGAATCAAACAACAAGATCAATAACTACATTGATAAAGAATTCAAAAATATCGACCGTGAAACGTTCAAGCAGCAACTGAGAGAAGCGATGAAAAACCTCACCGCCGATTATGAAGTTGGTTTGAAGAAAGGTCGTAAATTGTCTGTTAATCGACCAGTTGGCGGTACCCAGGCAGCTAAAAAGATAACTAAATCATAGAGCCGATGCACATTGGCTTAGGGTATTGATAGTGATTACTTTAGTCGTATCACTCGCCGAAGAAGATACGACTTAATTGACAACCACATATCGTATTAGACTTAACTATGAGGTCCCATTGTTTATCGTGTCCAATTTTCCCCCCTTATCATTTCTTAGAGCTCTATTTCTAGCCCTCATCTTTTCCACGATTCAACTGTCCACCACACATTTCGTGCACGCAGCAAGCAGTGATGAATTTTCACTAGAATCACAACCTCAAGATCCAGTTTCTCAATACCAATTGGCTCAAGCTTATGAATCGGGTGTCGACGTTCCTGTTAGCACCAGTGATGCATTGTATTGGTACACGCAGTCAGCAGAAAACGGCAACCCAAACGCGCAATTTAGACTGGGTGAATGGTACTTGGCAGGTACAGGTGTTGAACAAAGTAACAAGCTTGCTTTGGAATGGTTTATTAAAGCGGCGTTGCAAGGTAACCAGCGCGCACCTATCGAGGTAGCAAAACTCTACGAATCCTCGCTAGAACAAGACCTCCTTCAACCATTAGATAAAGCGCAGCTATGGTATGAAGCAGCCTTAAAAGATAATCCACAAGCAGAAGAGGGCTACAACCGCATTTTGGAAGCACAATTCAACCAGCAACGTGCAAAACAGATCTCTTCAATAGAACAGCTCGATGACAGCATCGACTCTGAAATAGACACCAGTCAGGGGGTATCTAAGCACGTTCAATCTAACCAAGCATCACGCTCTAACCTCTCCAGTTCTAACCTAACTAGCTCTGACTATATGATTGGTGCTGCGTTGGCCGTGTTGATTTCAATCATCAGCATTATTGCGACGCTCGTTATCTCAAGAAAAAGACAAGCTCTAAAGTCGGGTGATTCGCGACAGCAACAACAATCACTTGAAGCGCAGCTTAGCTCGAAGGACCTTACGATTAAGCAGCAAAAACGCCAGCTGCACACTATGTTCCACGAATTGAAAAAGCAGAAAAACAGCAAAGGTCTGAGTAGTTTGCAGGTGGCCTGCGCGCTATTTGGCTACACACCTAGCTCAATCCCCGACCAGAAAAGCATCAAGATCCGATACAAACAACTATCAAAGATCTACCATCCAGATGGTCACGGATGTGACGAAGAAATGAAACGTTTGAACAATGCGCTAAAAACCATTTTACAAAATGTTACAAAACCGTAAATAAAAACACATCTTCATTTTTCAAGGTCTCAAAGATATCGATTTTATTGGTGTTGCAATCGATCCCCCTCTCAAAAACGGGTAACAAACTATTAACTAATGGGTCTTACTTGTGTCATAATCTGCGCCGAAAATACACCTGACTTAAACAGGTGAGGAGAGAATATGTTCACAATAGAAGGCGTTTGTGATTGGTGCAAAAAGCCAAGCCTAGTTAAAAAGCACGACTACCTAGATGGTAAGTGTCATCATGCATGTAACGAGTGCAATGATATTGCAACCATTGATGTTCGCCAGTTCAATATTGGTGAAATGGAAATGAGAGCAAAACTCTCCCAAGCGACATTGAGATAAGCAACACCGTGAAATATAAGAAAGCGCCTAAGGCGCTTTTTTTGTGCCTGCGGTTTTAGATCTTCTCTCTTCTCTCTTCTCTCTTCTCTCTTCTCTCTTCTCTCTTCTCTCTTCTCTCTTCTAT